>CABUGR010000193.1 GCA_902491135.1 uncultured Collinsella sp.
TACTGGGATGCCGCGGGCGACCTGGGGCTTGGCGCGGGCGACGGCGCCGATGCCGGCCGCAACGCGCTCGTGGTGCCGACGCCGTGCGACCGTCACGAGGCTTTCGTCATCCCCAGCGACATCTGCTTTGCGGCGCGCGCATGCGACCCGCGTCGCCTGGGCATTGACGTGACGGGCGCCTGGGCCGTGGCTGCCAACGCACTCTCCTACGACTACCTGTGGAACGAGATCCGTGTGAAGGGCGGTGCGTACGGTTGCGGATTCCGCGCGGCCGGCGAGCGCCAAACGGCGTTCTACACCTACCGCGACCCAGCAATCGACCCCTCGATTGAGCGTGTGGCGCGCGCAGGCGAATGGCTCGGCAGCTTTGAGCCCGACGAGGCCGCCTTTGAGGGCTTTATCGTGAGCTGCGTGAGCGGCATGGACGCGCCCGTGAAGCCGTACGCGCTCACCAAGCGCCGCAATACGACCTACCTGGCTGGGCTCGATCCGCACGCGCGCGAGGAGCGTCGCGCCCAGATGCTCGCGGCCACACCCGGTGAGCTGCGCTCGCTCGGCGCCGATGTGACGCGCATCGCAGCCGCGTCGCCCACCTGCGTCTTTGGCGGCCGAGACGTCATCGCCAAGAGCAACGCCGGCTTTAACGTCATCGACCTGCTGGCCTAACGTACAAAGGGAGATTTTTGGGACATGCCTAAAAATCTCCCTTTTCTTTTTCCGCCGCTTGGGCGGGGCAGGCGGTCTGACTTCGGCCCGCCTGCCCCGCCGGTTTGTCTCAATCTGTAACACCCAGACGAAGATATCGGCTCCAGATGTTACAGATCGAGACGTTTCCGAATGGCGCCGGCTCTTTGTCTCGATCTGTAACAGCTAGGCCCATTTTTGCCGAGTTACTGTTACAGATCGAGACAAACCGCCGCAGACACCCGCCCCACCAGCAAAACCCCCACGAAAGGGCAGGTGCCTTTGCGTTGATTCGAACACTTGTTCTATACGTACACATGTTCTATAATAGGGGTGCTTGCATCGGACTTAAATTGCAACTAAGATATAGTTGCAGAATGTGAGGCGGGATGACTCGGACCGATAAACTCATCGCCCAACTGCTTAGCTGCCCTTCGACGTATCGGTATACCGATTTTTTTAAAAGTCATGGCTTCATATGGCTTTGAAATGGACAACAAAGGCAAGACATCCGGATCGCGCATTCGCTTCTACAGGCCATCAGATGGCAGGATGTTCGTAATGCACGCGCCACATCCATCTGACGAATTGACGGCGGGGACCATTCGAAACATCGTTCGATTTCTGCAAGATGTCGGAGGTAGTCATGAGTAACGTTTTGGCATACAAGGGTTATTTCGCCCCAGTCGAGTTCGATGCCGAACAGCATGTGCTAACAGGTATGGTCACCGGCATTAGGGACGCAATCGTATTTGAAGGCTCCACAGCTGAAGAAGTGGAGCAATGCTTCCACGACGCCGTCGACGATTACCTTGAGTTTTGCGCCGAGAAAGGCAAGGAACCCGAGCGGGCTTTTAAGGGCTCGTTCAACGTAAGAACGGGCTCTGAGCTCCACAAGCAAGCGGCGCTGGCAGCGGCAAAGAAGGGTGAGTCACTCAATAAGTTTGTGACTGAAGCAATCGCTGCGGCGTTATAGCATTAACGCATAGGCCCAAACAACCACAAAGGGCGCAGTTCACAGGCATATTTGCGGTGGCTTTACTGCCCATATCGCGTTTGCCCAGATAAAACCTGCCAAAATAAACCTGTCCCTTTTTGGCAGGTTTGCTAGAGGAGGCTGGGATGGACAAGGCTGAGTTGCGACGGGCGATGATTGCTCGGCGCGATGCTCTTGATTTAGATGTGCGGGCGGCGAAGTCTGCCGTTATCTGTGCGCGGCTGGTTGAGCTGTTGGATCGCTCGGATGCCGCGGCGCCGCACACCGTTGCCGTCTATGCCGCGATGGGTTCCGAAGTCGATCCTGCCGCGTTTGCCGCAGCGGCCGCCAAACGCGGCTGGCGCGTGGCCTATCCGTGCATGTTCTCGGCAATTGATGCCGCAGCTTGTGGCCAGCGCATGTGCATGCGGGCAGTTGCCGCCGACGATGCGTCCGCGGCACCGTTTATCGCCCACCCCACGCGGACCTTCGCGGCCGTGGACATCGACAGCGACCGCTTCCCTATCGTGCCTGCCGAAGCTCTCGACATGGTCGTCGTGCCGCTCGTAGCCTTCGACCGCGCCGGCGCGCGCCTGGGCTACGGCGGCGGCTGCTATGATCGCTACCTGCCCACGCTCTCGCCCGCATGTCAAATCATCGGCATCGCCTTTGACGAGCAGCGTGTCGACCACGTTCCCACCGACGCCCACGACCTGCCGCTGCCCCACATCATCAGCGCCTGATCGCCGCTGTATCGCACCCGCAAGACGAGCGTGGAAAATCTCCCCCTTTGAGCCCCCTTACGAGCCAAAAGTGGGAGATTATCCACGCTCATTCAACAAGCGTCCAGATTTCCACGCTCGTCCGTCTGGATTTCCGCGCTCGTGCGGCTCAACGTCCTGCAACCGCCTCAACACGCACGCGGCACGCCGGCGACCCTGAGTTTGCGATCGAGCTTTGACGGGTCCCTCAAATCATCCCAGCACAAGCGCACGATCTTGCAGTTATCAAGCAGCGAAAGCCTTGACTCGCGCTGGCGCTCATCAAATTGCGCCTTTGCGAGCCTACCCTCCTCCGCCGCCTTCTCACTTTTAACGAATCCGTCGAACTCACCGATAATCAGCTGGTCGCCCACACGCCACAAGTAGTCAACGCGATACGGCCGTCCCGGCTCAACTGGGTCGAACAGCTCAACTTGCAGCTCCGGCGTCTGCCAGCCGCGCTCGATCATCAGGGCGCGCGCCTTGGACTCGCCGCCGCTTTCTGACAGGCCATCGGCATACCGCGCAACACTTCGCGCCGTCACAACACCGCGACGATTTAAGCCAAGCTTGTTGATTGCCTCAACGAGATGCTCCTTCGACAACAGCTGCTCATGAAGCGCCGAGTCCGCAATGATCAGTCCCTCGACAAACGACGCATCGACCAGGCAATCCGTAATCGTTTGATCGATATCGGTCACGGCAATATCCATCTGGATTGCCCGTGTTTGACGAGCATAACGATGGCGAATCACCTGAGAGCCGGGCGTCGTCGATTGCGCCGGCGCCGCGGCGATATGGATGTGCGTCAAATTGGCATGCGAAACCGAAAGACCATAGATAACAGCCGCCGTATAGGAGCAAAACGTCCAGTCGGGATGCTTTTGCGCAAGGGCCCGCACCCGATGCAGATAACGCTGCCGAAACTTGAGCTCGGACCAATAACCCGGACGCGCATACAGCCCCGG
>CABUGR010000194.1 GCA_902491135.1 uncultured Collinsella sp.
GGTCAAGATCGTGACCGCTGCTTCCAACACCTACGAGGAGAAGCTCAAGTCCGAGATGTCCAAGAGCTCCGCTCCGACCCTGTTCCAGGTCAACGGCCCCACCGGTCTTAAGAACTGGAAGGATTACTGCGCCGACCTGTCCGATACCAAGCTCCGCGGTGAGCTCATTGACGACTCCCTGGCTCTGCAGTCCGACGGCAAGGATGTGTGCATCGACTGGGTTCAGGAGAGCTTCGGCATTATTTACAACAAGCAGCTGCTCGAGAAGGCTGGCTACAAGGCCGAGGACATCAACTCCTTCGACAAGCTGAAGGCTTGTGCCGACGACATCCAGGCCCGCAAGGACGAGCTTGGTGTTGAGGGTGCCTTCACTTCCGCCGGCATGGACGACTCCTCCAGCTGGCGCTACACCACCCACCTTGCCAACATGCCGCTCTACTACGAGTTTGAGAAGGAGCACAACCAGGAGGACGACGAGATCAAGGGCGAGTTCCTCGACAACTACAAGCAGATCTTTGACCTGTACATCACCGACTCCACCTGCGATCCTTCGCAGCTTGCTTCCAAGACCGGCGACGACGCCACCAACGAGTTCGCAACCGGCAAGGCCGTCTTCTACCAGAACGGCTCTTGGGCCTACTCTGACCTCGTCAAGGCCGGCATGACCGACGATCAGATTGGCATGATGCCCATCTACATCGGTGTTGACGGCGAGGAGAACCAGGGCCTGTGCTCCGGCGGCGAGAACTACTGGTGCGTCAGTTCCCAGGCTTCCGAGGATGCCCAGAAGGCCACCGAGGACTTCATGTATTGGTGCGTCACCGCTGACACCCCGACCAGCATCATCGCCGACAAGATGGGTCTGACCGCCCCGTTCAAGAGCGCCAAGGAGACCACCAACGTCTTCTCGCAGCAGGCCGTTGCCATGGCCAAGGACGGCAAGAAGACCGTCGCTTGGGACTTCGTCTACATTCCCTCCGAGGAGTGGAAGAAGAACCTCAAGCAGGCTCTGATTGCCTACGCTGCCGATAACAGCAAGTGGGACGGCGTCAAGAACGCCTTCGTCGATGGCTGGAAGACCGAGAAGGCCGCTTCCGAGTAAGCAGTTGCTGCCCAAGCTATCTGATTAGCGACAGGGGGCGGGCAGACGTTGGTTTGCCCGCCCCCTGCATATTGAAAGGACCCTTTTATGGGCAAAGCACTCAAGCGCTGGTGGCCGCTCTTTATGCTGCCCACGTGCCTGGCGTTTATGATCGGGTTCGTGATCCCTTTTATCCAGGGCTTCTATCTCTCGTTCTGCCAGTTTATTATCATTAGTAACGCGCACTTTGTCGGTATCGAGAATTACGTGCGCGCGCTGTCCGATCCGCAGTTCTCCACGTCGTTCTTCTTTACCGTGGCGTTTGCCTTCCTGTCGACGGTGCTCATCAACGTGATCGCCCTGGCCATTGCGCAGGCGCTCACCCGCAAGGCGCTCAAAGGCACCAATATCTTCCGTACGATCTTCTTTATGCCTAACCTGATCGGCGGCATCGTACTGGGTTACATTTGGCAGATTCTGATCAACTGCCTGCTCTCCAACGTGGGCGCCCAGCTCATCGCCCTTAACTCTGCTGCTGGCTTCTGGGGCCTTATCATCCTGACCCTGTGGCAGCAGGTCGGCTACATGATGATCATCTACATCGCTGGTCTGCAGTCCATTCCGTCCGACTACATCGAGGCCGCCAAGGTCGACGGCGCTACGGCATGGCAGACGTTTTGGAAGGTTAAGATCCCTAACCTGATGCCGACCATCACCATCTGCCTGTTCCTGTCCATCACCAACGGCTTCAAGCTCTTCGACCAGAACCTCGCCCTTACCGGCGGCGCCCCCGCGCACTCCACCGAGATGCTCGCCCTGAACATCTACAACACGTTCTATTCGCGTGCCGGTATCGCATGGCAGGGCATTGGTCAGGCCAAGGCGGTTATCTTCTGCATCCTGGTCGTGGCCATCTCCATGATCCAGCTTAAGGCCACGAGGTCCAAGGAGGTGCAGCAGTAATGAAACGCGATAAGGTTATCAACCGTGCGCTCTCGATTTTCTTTACGATCCTGTCGCTCGCGTGGATCTACCCCGTGTTCATGATTGCGCTTAATTCTTTTAAGAAAGCGACCGCAATCAGCACCACCACGGCATTCGATCTGCTCACGCCCGAGACGTTCAACGGCCTCGCAAACTACATGCACGCCCTTAACGAGCAGGGCTTTGCCTCGGCATTTATGTACTCGCTCATCATCACGGTCACGTCGGTCGTGCTGATCTTGGTGTGCTGCTCCATGTGCGCTTGGTACGTGGTTCGTGTCAACAACAAGATCTCGAACTTCTTCTATTACCTGTTCGTGTTCTCGATGGTCGTGCCGTTCCAGATGCTCATGTTCACGCTGTCCAATTTGGCGGACCGCATCGGCTTCAACACGCCGTTCAACATCTGCTTTATCTACCTCGGCTTTGGCGCGGGCCTGGCGGTCTTTATGTTCGCCGGTTTTGTAAAGAACATCCCGCTCGAGATCGAGGAGGCGGCCATGATTGATGGCTGCAACCCGGTCCAGGTGTTCTTTAAGATCGTCCTTCCCATCATGAAGCCCACCTATCTTTCGGTCGGCATCCTCGAGACCATGTGGGTCTGGAACGACTATCTGCTGCCCTACCTTACGCTCGACTCCACCAAGTACAGGACCATTCCTATCTTGATCCAGTACTTCCGCGGCGGCTACGGCCACGTCGAGCTCGGCCCCATGATGGCCTGCATCATGATGGTCGTTATCCCCATCGTTATCATGTACATCCTCTGTCAGAAGTACATCATCGACGGCGTGGTGGCAGGTGCCGTCAAGGGCTGATGCCGTAACTGTTTTGCAAGTTTCTGCGGCGCCCCTCAGCGCGGCGCCGCGTATCGAAAGGTAGAGACATGGCCGAGATCGTTCTCAAACATGTTCAGAAGGTGTATCCCAACAACGATTCAAAAAAGAAGGGCTTCTTTGGCAAAAAGAAGAAGACCGAGGAGAAGAAGCACAACCTCAAGGTTACCGAGGACGGTGTGCTCGCTGTAGAGGACTTCAACCTCACCGTTCACGACCAGGAGTTCGTCGTCCTCGTTGGCCCCTCTGGCTGCGGCAAGTCCACGACGATGCGCATGGTCGCCGGCCTGGAGGACATCACCTCGGGCGATGTGCTCATCGATGGCAAGCGTGTCAACGACGTGGCACCCAAGGACCGCGACATCGCCATGGTGTTCCAGAGCTATGCTCTGTACCCCAATATGACGGTGTACGAGAACATGGCGTTTACGCTTGAGCTCAAGAAGGTTCCCAAGGACGAGATCGACCGCAAGGTT
>CABUGR010000195.1 GCA_902491135.1 uncultured Collinsella sp.
GCGCTCATCAATGATCAGTTCGTCCGTCTCAACGACCTCTGCGAAGAGGCCGATATCCCCGTCTGGCACTGGCATGGCGATGTCTCGCAGTCGCACAAGGCTAAGCTCATCAAAAAGCCGAGCGGCATCTTGCAGATTACGCCCGAGTCGCTCGAGGCGCTCCTGATCCATAAGCACATGGCGATTCCGCGCATGTTCTGCGACCTGCGCTATGTGGTCATCGACGAGGTCCATTCGCTCATGCGCGGCGACCGTGGCGGGCAAACGCTCTGCCTTATCGAGCGACTCTCACGCATGGCCGGCGTACAGCCTCGCCGCATTGGCCTTTCCGCTACCATCGGCGACCCCGGACGCACGGGCGCCTTTCTCTCGCAGGGAACGGGACGCGACTGCGTTATCCCCCGTTTTGAGGAACCGCGCCGCGTGTGGCGCATCTCCATGGAGCACTTCTACAACTCGGGCCCCCAGGCACAGCAGCGGGGATTCATGGGCACAGATCCTCAAGAGGCCGAAGTACTCGCGTGCGAGCGCATCGAGGCAGCGGCGCCCGCGGCGCTGCCCGCATCCGAACAAGACATGCGCCACAGCGGACAGCTCACACAGGAGGAGCGCCGTCAACGTCGTGAGCGGGCACGGGGCAAGGCCGCTCCCAAGGACCGCCGAACTTCCTCGGCCCCCGAGGGCGAAGTCGACATCCCCCGAGCACCCGAACAGGCACTCCTCAACCCCACCGACACCGCGCCCGAAAACGCCGATCCCGGCATGGGCTATATCTTTGAACACACCCGCGGGCGCAAGTGCCTGGTCTTTGCCAACTCGCGCGAAGAAGCAGAGGCCGTATGCTCCATGCTGCGCAGCTACTGCGAGAGCCGGCACGAGCCCGACCGTTTCCTCATCCATCACGGCAATCTTTCGGCATCGTTGCGCGAGACGGCCGAGGAACTCATGCGCGACGAGGAGCAGGCACAGACAACCGTCACCACCTCCACGCTGGAACTCGGTATCGATATCGGCCGTCTGGAGCGTGCGTTTCAGATCGACGCGCCGTTTACCGTCAGCTCCTTTTTGCAGCGAATGGGCCGCACGGGGCGCCGCGATCTTCCGCCCGAGATGTGGTTTGTCATGCGCGAGGAGGAACCCGAGCCGCGCACGATGATGCCCGAGACCATTCCGTGGAAGCTCCTGCAGGGCATCGCGCTCGTACAACTCTATCGCGAGGAAAAGTGGGTCGAGCCGCCCGAGCTCGATCGACTCCCCTACAGCCTGCTCTACCACCAGACTATGTCGACGCTTGCCAGCACCGGCGAACTCACGCCGCCAGAGCTTGCCCAGCGCGTGCTCACACTCAGCTATTTCCATCGCATCTCGGCCGATGACTATCGCGTGTTGCTGCGTCACCTCATTAAGATCGACCATATCCAAGTCACCGAGGGCGGCGGGCTCATCGTGGGTCTCGCGGGCGAGCGCATCATCAACAACTTTAAGTTCTACGCCGTGTTCCAGGAAAACGAGGAGTTCACCGTTCGCAGCGAATCGGCCGAGCTGGGCACGATTGTCAACCCGCCCCCGCCCGGTGAGCGCATTGCCATCGCCGGCCATTGCTGGATTGTCGAGGAAGTGGACTGGAAGCGTCACACCGTCTTTGCCACGCAGGTCAAGGGCCGGGTGCCGGCCTACTTTGGCGACTGCCCCGGCGACATCAATACACACGTACTCGAGCGTATGCGCAAGGCGCTCAACGAGCACGCGGCGTATCCGTACCTGATGGGTAACGCGCGGGCCCGTCTGGCGCAGGCTCGCCATACGGCCGAGATTTCGGGCGCGGGAACTAAGCCGCTCATCAACCTGGGTGGCGACACCTGGGTGCTCTTCCCCTGGCTGGGCAGCTACGCTTTTTTGGCACTCGAGCGCATGCTCAAGATTAAATGTGCCGCGGAGCTGGGCCTTCGCGGACTCGACCCGTCGCGCCCGTACTTTATGCAATTTAAGATGAAGGCCGACGAGGAGACATTCTTTGAGGTGCTCGCCGCCGAGGCCGAGAAGGACTTCGACCCCATCGAGCTCGTCTATCCCGGCGAGGTGCCTTACTTTGACCGCTACGACGAGTACGTTCCCGAGGAGCTCGTGCGCAAAGGATTCGCCGAAGGCGTGCTCGACATCGAAGGCATGAAGCAGCGCGTTCTCGACTGGCGCGACCACGCCTAAGACCAATCTTTTTGGCACGGGGTTTGTTAACCAGTCTTTTTGGAACGGGGCTATTTTAGCTACTTAATGTCGTCCAACGATTTCGATGGACCGCAAATAAGATCAATCTCGTATGTAGTAGCCGTCAAAATGGCCCCTCCCCTGCAAAAACAAAAGGTAACCGGAAGAAGACCCCCTGTCTTTACGGGCAAAAAGGGATAGAACAGTAAAGTACACCTGTCGCGTAATGTGCTTAATATTCAGGGATTAGATTTGCTAAGCAGAGCTGCAACCACCAATCGTTGTAATTTTAACGTTACAGGAAAAGCCTAATTCCTTCATAGTGCCAAACCCGCAGAGTAAATTGCCGACTGCAGTACCAAAAAAACTAAAACCCATCGCGTTCCACGACCTGAGTTTTCAACATATTGTGAATTGCATTAAGGGGAAGTTTCCCGCATCCACGTCTAGTGCAGACGTAGACGGGAAGCCGCAATTATAAGTCACTAGTCTGGGGCAGGATTAAACGGTTCATCCCTGGTAAGATATAGCAATCTTCGCCCGAGACCATTACTATTCCGCAAGCATCGATAAAACGCTGATATTCCTCGGCATTAAGGCCCACCGATTCAAAGCTAACGCGTACACCCGTAGCCATCAAGAAGGCTCGAAACTTCTGGCAGCTCGTCAATCGATACATCAATTCTTGAAGGCATGTATTCCACCAATTTTTAATGAAACAACGGCGGTAATCGCTATCGCCATCGCGCCAATAACACCGAGCGCTATCTGAATGGGATATAACCCCAACACATATCCAAATATGGAGAAAAACATTGCAGAAAAGAGGGCCCTTACCAGAGACGCGGCGGAAAGGATCGTCGCACGGAGATCGTCCGCTATCCCGTCTTGGATTAAGTTTTCCGAAGTGATGTACACCACTTCTGGGAGGAAACAAAGCACCATGCTAAGGCCAAACAAACACAAAGGATTTGAAGCGAACCACGGAAGAATCAAGAAAAGGCCCGCCTCGATTAGCATCGAGCCGAGCATGGTATTTCTTTTCCCAAAACGCGATGAGAAGAAATCTGCCGCAATGTAGGCCGTCGCATTTACTGCATAGGATGCACCGAAAAAGATTCCTATT
>CABUGR010000196.1 GCA_902491135.1 uncultured Collinsella sp.
GTTCTGCTCATCGGAGCCGTCGATGGCGCCCTGAGCCTTGAGCTGCTCGAGCATCCAGGTCTTGACCTCGCGGGCGTTGGTGAGGGTCTCGAGCGTGGTGAAGGTCTTGGAGACGATGATCACGAGCGTGGTCTCGGGATCCAGGCCCTTGAGCTTCTCGGCCTGGTCGTTGGGGTCGATGTTGGAGATGTAGCGGCAGTCGATACCGGCGTCGGCATAGGGACGCAGGGCCTCGTAGGCCATGACCGGGCCCAGATCGGAGCCACCGATGCCGATGGACACCAGGTGCTCGATCTTCTTGCCGGTAACGCCCTTCCACTCACCGGAGCGCACGCGCTCGGCGAAGGCATACATGCGATCGAGGACCTCGTGCACGTCGGCGACGACGTCCTGGCCGTCGACGATGAGCTGGCCCTTCTCGGTTGCCGGGCGGCGAAGCGCGGTGTGCAGGACGGCGCGGTCCTCGGTGGTGTTGATGTGCTCGCCGGAGAACATGGCGTCGCGGCGCTCCTCGAGCTTCACCTCGCGGGCAAGATCGCACAGCAGCTTGACGGTCTCATCGGTCACCAGGTTCTTCGACAGATCGAAGTGCAGGTCACCGGCGTCAAAGCTCAGCTTGTTCACGCGCTCGGCATCGGCGGCGAACCAGGCCTTGAGGTCGATACCATCGGCCTCAAGCTTCTCCTGATGAGCCTCGAGTGCCTTCCAAGCGGCAGTCGACGTAGCATCGATAGGTGCGGCAACAGTTGCCATAGAGTCCTCCTCAGCATACGGGCGCACGCCTCCATGCGCCCGGACATTCAGATGCCACTATTCTAGCGCAGGTCAAGACTACAATCAGCGAGCGTTGCCAATCGGCCTCCAAACGGCAACCGATTAAAAAGGGACAGGCTTATTTTGGCAGGTCAAACGCTTTACCAACCAAAAATAACCCGTCCTTTTCTGGCAAATATTAGGCCGCGGCGCAGATGCTACCGAGCAACTCGCGCAGAGGAGACCCGATGCCCTCCAGCAGTTCGGGCGCGATAATGGCAAAAACGGGAACCTCACCGGTGCCCACGACAGCAGGCGCCTTGCCCTCCGAGAGAATGCATCCATAAGGCACAAAGCCGTCTTCGCCGGCATCGAGCGCCGCCATGCGCCGCGCGAGCTCGCGTGCAAAGCCAGCAGTATCGACATCGCCAATCGCCAGGACAAAGTCCATGCCTTCGTCGGTCGCCAGGGCCACGGCTTCGTCGATCAGTTCGTCTCCCCCGTCACCCTCAACCGAGCCGCAGCGAAAAAGCACGCGCTCGAGCAGAGCTCGATCAAGCGAGCCAAGTGCCGCCGAGACAAGCTCATCGCGCGTATGCTTGTCACCGCCCAGCACGACCAGTGCCTTGGTGCCACCGTAGTGAGCGACCAATCGTCCGCACCAGCGAGCCACGTCTCCATCCGCAACAAGGCGCGTCGGCATACCAAACCCATAATTGACCATCTTTCCCACAACCCTTCCGTGCGCATAGGCGGTATCAATCGTTAGGCTCATGCTACGAGGCGAGGTTTTCCGAGCTGTTTCGCACTCTTTAGAGCTGCGTTAAAACCCCGATCCAACCGCACGATCATACCTACCAAAACAAACCAGTCCCTTTTTGACAGGTTTTGACGATGTTCGGACGAGCGGGTATTATCGAACAAGTATTCGATAAGAACATGTGTTTGATGGAGGGACACGGATGGCGCACGAGCAGCACACCTATATCTGCATCGACCTCAAGACGTTTTATGCCAGCGTCGAGTGCGTCGACCGTGGGCTCGATCCGCTCACCACCAACCTAGTCGTTGCCGACGAATCGCGCGGACGCACGACCATCTGCCTCGCCATCACGCAGGCCATGAAGGACTTAGGCATTCACAACCGCTGCCGCCTATTCGAGATTCCCGACGGCATCGACTACATCAAGGCCGTACCGCGCATGCAGCACTACATGGAGGTGTCGGCGCAGATCTACGGTATCTACCTGGAATACGTCAGTCCGCAAGACGTTCACGTCTACTCAATTGACGAGTGCTTTATCGACGTGACACCCTATCTGGACCTCTATCACGCCGATGCGGAAGGCTTCGCCTGCATGTTGCGCGACGAGGTCCTGGCGCGCACCGGCATCACGGCGACGGTCGGCATCGGCCCCAACCTATTCCAGGCCAAAGTTGCACTCGATATCACCGCCAAGCACGTACCCAGCCGCATCGGCATACTCGACGATGAGACCTTTCGCAAGGAAATCTGGCCCCATCGTCCCATCACCGATATCTGGGGCATCGGCCCCGGCGTGGCAGCACGACTCGAAAAATACGGCGTCTACGATCTGATGGGCGTCGCGGCGCTCGACGAAAACCTGCTTTACGACGAGCTCGGCGTCAATGCCGAGTATCTCATCGACCACGCCTTCGGACGCGAGCCGACAACCATCGCCGATATCCAAGCCTATCGCCCGCAAGCAACTTCGACCACCACAGGACAGGTGCTCTCGAAGGGCTATGCCTACGAGCAGGCCTACACCGTCTTGCGCGAGATGGTCGACAACGCCGTGTTGGACTTGATCGATAAGCACGTGGTCTGCGACAGCATCTCGCTCTTTGTGGGCTACGCGAGCGAGCGCGCCGACATACGCAGGCTTGATGCCAGCGGTACTGCACAATATGTGGACGGATGCGGACACCTGCGCTCGAGTACGTCGAGCATCGAACCCACCGCAACCGCCGGCCCCGAGCTCGCGCCCCGTGCTCCCAAGCCCGTCCAGCGCGATGACGAACGGCGCCGCCTGGTGCGCGAAGCGCAGGCAATCGATGGCATCTTTGTGGGAGAGCATGGTGGCAAACCGCGTGGTGGCTATGCCGCGCTCTTTGCGCACTCCAACGCCTCGCGCAAGCTGCCCGAGCGTACCAATTCGTTTAAGAAGATCATGGGCTATTTCGATGAGCTCTGGGCGCAGACTGTCGATCCCAAACGACCGGTCAAGCGCATCAACCTGGGCTTTAGCAATCTTGTGCCCGAGGAATTTGCCACCATCGATCTGTTCAGCGATATCGAGGCCGATGAGCGCGAGCGCGACCTGGCGCGCGCCGTCCTGGCCGTGAAAGGCAAGTACGGCAAGAACGCGCTCGTCAAGGGATTAAGCTTTACCGCCGGCGCCACCGCGCGCGAGCGCAACGATCAAGTTGGAGGACACCGTGCCTAAACCCAAACAACAGCCCATGCGCCCGCCGACCGCCTTCGAGCGCCTGGCGGACCCCGAGGGCAGACGCCGCGCAGCCGACCCCAACCTCACTGCCAA
>CABUGR010000197.1 GCA_902491135.1 uncultured Collinsella sp.
TTGATTCCGGCCTCGGAATAGGCGTCGGTGCGACCCATCCAGTTGGAGGGGTGGTCGCGTACATAGCTGTAACGATAGGTAGGCTTGTTCGAAGTGTATTCAAAAGCAGATTCAATCGAGCTGTACTTAAAGCCAGGTTCGTGGGCAGGTTCGATGCCGTAGTGCTTAAGATAGCGCTTGCCAAAGTCCTCGGCGCGGCCGTAGTACGTATTGCCGTCGGCCGTATAGTTTTTGCTCATGTATATCTGCGTGCAGGCGAGCGCGGATGTCGGCATGGACATGATGGTTGCAGCTCCAAAGGCGAGGCCTATGCCTAGCTTCTTGAGCGCGTTGACGGGGTGAGTTTTCCTCATTTTCCCTCCCAGCGTGCGAAAGCCCTCTGTCGCCAGAGGGCTTCAGCCAATAAAGACACCCCATTAGCGTAACGAACTGGAAACAATATTCATCTATGAAAGACACTTACTCAATAAGCGTGATGAAATATGCGACGATCGGTTAATTGTACTCAGTTTGTAGCTTTACTTTAATAAAGACGCCCTGTAATTACTGTAGCCGAATAAAGTAGCTGGGAATGCCTGAAATGAAAATCCCCTGCTGTTTGGCAAATGCATAAACAGCAGGGGAGACGATAATTGGATGAATATCATACCAATGTGGAATTACTTCTTCCGGCGGTGGATCACGTTGATCGCATAGCCGACGAGCATGGCCAAAACGATGATGATAAAGCCGAGCAGGGGATTGTCGTTCATAGGGTCCTCCTATTTTCCGAGCGGGGAGAATTCGTCGACGATGAGGTCGAGGCATTGCGGAAGCGCGCGGGCTCCAAAGACGCCCGAATTGCTGGAGATAATCTCGCCATCGAACTGCATGCCCAGCGACGGGGTGCAGGTGATCTTGGCTTCCTTGGTCTGGATGATCTTGAACTGCGGGCGCCCGAGTACCTTGCCGGCGGGGTCAAGCGCAGCGGTGATCACAGTAGGCAGCAGCTGCACGGTGCGCACGGGTTCGATGACCGCAATGTCGACCATGCCATCGTTCATGCGGCAGTCGGGGAACAGGTTGATGTCGTTTTGGATGACCGAGGTGTTGCCGGCCATGCAGCAGATGCCGTCGAGCTCCTCGACAATGCCGTCATGCTCAATCGTAAAGTGCGCTACCGTAGGGTTGGGCGTGGCGAGCGCAGAGAGGAAGTAGGCGATCTCGCCGATGTCGTTTTTGGTGGGGGCGGCCTTCATCATGATTTCGGCGTCGAAACCCGAGCCGGCGATGATGATGAAGCCGTGGCGCTTCTCGTTGCCGTTCTCGTCGAGCCAAAAGAGCTCGCCCATGTCGACTTTGACCGTGCGACCGGCACGGCAAGCCTTGGCAAGCGCCGCTGCCTCGGGGGCATTACCGATGTTGTTGAAGAACAGGCAGGCCGTACCGGAGGGGAAGACGAGCGTGGGGACACCGCATCCGCGCATCTGGTCGAGCACGTTGGAGACAGTGCCGTCGCCGCCCGAAACGACCACGCGGTCAAACTCGCGCACGTCTGCCACGGCGTCCTCGGGTTCCATGCCATCGCCGATAAAGCGCATCACGACCTCGTCGCCGCCCTGTGCAAGGGCGTGCGTGAATGCGAAGATTTCATCTGAGCTGGGGCCCGATGCCGGGTTGTGGATGATAAGGCAGCGCATACTTACGTTCCCGTTCTGTGACTAACCGAGTATAGTTGTAAGGCAATGCCGATATCCTACCCGTGTTTTTCGGGCCTAACCTTATTCGATGGGTTGATATGTACATTTCCACACATCAGGCTCTACTCGACTTTTGCCAGCGCGCCCGTGAGTTCGACGCGATTGCCGTCGATACCGAGTTTTTGCGCGAGCGCACGTTCCATCCGCGTCTGTGTTTGGTTCAGATTGCCACCCCTGCCGAGAGCGTAGCGGTCGATCCCCTGGTAATCGACGACCTATCGCCGCTGGCCGAGCTTATGGCCGACGAGAGCGTGACCAAGGTCTTTCACGCGTGCTCGCAGGATATGGAGGTCATGCTCCATACCGTAGGCGTGCTGCCGCGTCCGATTTTTGACACGCAGGTGGCCGCCGCCTTTTTGGGCGAGCGCCAGCAGATTTCGTATGGCGCGCTTGTTCAGACGTTCTGCGGTGTATCGCTGCCCAAGACCGAGTCGCTGACCGACTGGTCGCGCCGCCCGCTGACCGATAAACAGATCGAGTATGCGATCGATGACGTCAAGTACCTGATCGTCGCCTATACCGAGATGATGAGCCGCCTGCGCGGGCTGGGCCGTGTGGACTGGGTGCTCGACGAGCTGCGCCCGCTGGCTGACGAGTCGCACTATCGCGCCGATCGCCACGAGGCGTTCCGCAAGGTCAAACGCATCAATTCGTGCAGCCGTCACCAGTTGGGCATCGCGCGCGAGCTCGCCGCCTGGCGCGAGGACCGCGCCGAGCGCCGTAACATCCCGCGCAAGTGGGTCATGTCCGACGACACGCTGCTTGCGCTCGTTAAGCGCAATCCCGTGCGCGTTGAGGAGTTCCGTAGCATTCGCGGTACCGATCAGTTGGGTGAGCGCGATGTGGACGGCGCGCTCATGGCCATCAAGCGCGGCGCAAGCTGCCCGCACGATCGCCTGCCGCTCATGGTGCGCGGGCATCGCCAGATCTCTCCGGAGCTGGAGAGCGTGACGGATCTCATGTACGCGCTCATCCGCCTGGTTGCCGAGCGCTCGGGCGTGGCGACCTCGGTCATTGCCTCGCGCGATGACCTGGCCGACTATATTGACCACCCCGAGCAGAGCCCCCTGCGCGAAGGCTGGCGCTTTGAGCTTGTGGGCTCGCGCCTGGACGATCTGCTCTCCGGCAATATGGGACTCACCGTGAAGGACGGAAAGATTGAACTGTTATAGGGAAGCCTAGCCGGCTGAGTGGGTAAAATGCCTCCAACGTGTAACTCGATTCGGAGGAATTCGCATGCCCTATTACTATGGTTACGGCTTTGGTATCGACCCGCTGTACCTGCTGGTTGTTCTTGTTTGTACAGTGCTTGGCCTTGCTGCGCAGAGCTATATCAATTCGACGTACAAGACCTGGTCCAAGGTTCGCTCGGACGGCGACACGGGCGCCACGGTTGCTCGCCGCATGCTTGACGCCAACGGTTGCAATGCCGTGGGTATCAAGGGTGTCGCCGGTGAGCTCACCGACCATTACAACCCGCAGGATAACAACCTGTATCTGTCGGATGCCAACCGTTCGGGCGGTTCGGTCGCAAGCGTTGCCGTCGCCTGCCACGAGGCGGGCCATGCCGCCCAG
>CABUGR010000198.1 GCA_902491135.1 uncultured Collinsella sp.
AAAACCGGTACGTCTTTCAGCTTCTCCAGCGCCATGGAAACCCAGCACACGCAGTAGCTGCCGGCAAGAGCGGCAGCCGTCGCAACCACAAACCCATCCACGCGGCGGCTCGAAAGCTCAAGCCCACTCAGCGCGGCAAGGACAAGCCAAGCGACACCGGCTCCAATAAATAGCAGAGGCTTGTTCACGCTCGGCTCCAGCCCGCTTTGGCGGGCCGTATAGCCAACCCACATCAGCAAGACGATGTAGCAGCTCAAATCCAAATCGAGCGGCGGGTAAACACCAAAATAGCGAGACACGCTCAAACCGCAAAAGGCAATCGCGGCACAGACAACCCCCTGCCAAACAACCCCAATCCCGCGGCGATCAAACAGCCGCGTGAGCGCATTAAACAGCAGGCGCGACATAAACAGCGCCGCCAGAAACCATGCCATGCCAACGGCGGTAACGCCAAGCCCAGGCACATCAACGCCCGAGGCAAACACAAGCGTGTTAAGCCCCGCAACCAGCGTACCGCTCGTCAACGGAGTGCCGCTCATCAAGAACGTCGGCACCTGCCATGCCAGCGCAAGAACCACATACGGCACCAGCAGGCGCGACACCGAACCACTCAGCAGCTCGCGCCACGGCTTCGGCCTAAAAGTATACCCGGCAAGAATAAAGAACACCGGCATGTGAAACGAGAAGATCGCGTGCCGCAAGGGAGAGGGATTTGGGACGGTGTGCCCCACAATGACTAGAGTAATTGCAATCCCCTTTGCAATATCGATTCAGTCTAGCCTTTTGCTTCCCATGGCGAACCCTTCAAAATCGCAGCACACAAGATGAAAAAAGCCCAGACCACCAAGCGGTCTGGGCTTAATAAACGATGGTGCTCCATGGCGGATTCGAACCGTCGACCTTGGGATTAGAAGTCCCCTGCTCTATCCAACTGAGCTAATGGAGCAAATAACAGCACGCCCAAGCAAGCGCAAGCCTGTCAAGCGCAAGTAATTATAACCTAGTTGAACTGCTCGCGGTACGCCTTGCAGACCTCATCGACCGGGCCGTCCATGCGAAGGTCACCCTTCTCAATCCAAACGGCACGCTGGCAGATGCGCTCAACCTGCTCCATAGAGTGCGAAACGAACAGAACCGTCACGTCGCCGCTCTGGATAAAGTGCTGGATGCGGGCCTCGCACTTCTGCTGGAAGAACACATCACCGACGGACAGCGTCTCGTCAACGATCAGAATATCGGGCTCGGTAATCGTCGCGATTGCAAAGGCGATACGCGCCACCATGCCCGAGGAGAAGTTCTTAAGCGGCATATCGACAAAGTTCTGCAGCTCAGCGAACTCGATAATGCCGTCAAAGTTGGCGTCGATGAACTCCTTGGTATAGCCAAGCAGGGCGCCGTTCAGATATATGTTCTCACGGGCAGTCAGCTCGGGGTCAAAGCCGGCACCAAGCTCAATCAACGGTGCGATATTGCCGTGCACCTTAACGCTGCCCTCGCTAGGCTCAAGCACGCCAGCAATAATCTTGAGCATCGTAGACTTGCCGGAGCCATTGGTGCCGACCAGACCCACGACCTCGCCGCGATGAATATCGAACGAGATGTGCTTAAGCGCCCTAAACTCCTCAAAGAACAGCTCGTGCTTGGCAAGCTTGATGAAGTACTCCTTGAGGTTGGTCAGCGACTCGGACGCCATGTTAAAGATCATGGTGACGTCGTCGACCTCGACAGCCAGAGGCTGCTCGCTGTAATCAACAACAGATTCAGTCATCACAGCACTCCTTAGATGTAGAGGATGAACTTGCGCTCGGACTTATGGAACACGGTGTAGCCAATAACAAGCGCAAGAACCGCCCAAGCGACGCACATACCAAACGTCATAAGCGAGGGCGTAGTCTGGAACAGGAAGATATCACGCATAAACTGCAGGTAGTTATACATGGGGTTCGCATAGACCAGAATGCGCACGAGATGCGGCATTTGCGCAACGAAGTCGGTCGTCCAGAAGATGGGCGTAATGTAGGTCCAAGCCGTAATGACGACGCTCCACAGATGCATGACATCGCGGAAGAAAACCGTGAGGGCGGAGAGCATCATGCCCAGGCCCATGCAGAAGCACATAAGCAGCAGTAGGCAGACAGGCAGCAGAATAAGGTGCCAAGAAGGCATAACACGGAACCACAGCATAACAATAGCTACGGCGACCAGAGAGAAGGCAAAGTTAACCAGCGAGAAGAGCACCTTCTGCACCGGGAAGACCCAGCGGTGCACCTTAACCTTCTTGAGCAGCGGGGCAGCACCCACGATCGACGTCAGAGCCTGGTTCGTAGACTCGGACATGACGGCAAAGGTGACGTTACCCACGATCAAATACAGCGGGTACATCTCGGGCGTAATCGAGCCATTGCGGCCCTGGGCAAAAATCGTCGAGAACACGATGGCCATGACAATCATCATCAGCAACGGATTGAGCACCGACCATGCGACGCCCAGAACGCTACGGCGATACTTGATCTTAAAATCCTTGGTAACCAGCTGACGAAGGATAAACGCGTCCTTCTCAAATTCGTTCTTAGCAAACGTCGCAGGCAGACTGCGAGTTTCTTGTTGCTTTGTCTGATCCGACACGGATGCAACTCCTTTACTCGTAATCGTTGACAAACGAACAGTATAGACCCGACGGCCATGCAAACGATTCGCGCAACAAAACTGGAGAACTAACCCACATCTTAGGATGACAAGCCCAAACGGCTATACTTGCAAGGATTGAATGTATAAGGAGCATTGAGTGAATTCTGAATCCATCGCCGTCATCATCCCCTGCTACAACGAAGCGCTCACGATTGGTAAGGTCATCGACGACTTTCACCGCGAGCTTCCACAAGCGACGGTCTATGTCTATGACAACAACTCGTCGGACGATACCTCACGCATCGCCACCGAACACGGCGCCACGGTCCGCTTTGAGCCCCGTCAGGGAAAGGGCAACGTCTGCCGCCAGATGTTTCGCGATATCGACGCCGATTGCTACCTGATGGTCGACGGAGACGACACCTACCCCGCCGAGGCGGCCAAAGCCCTCTGCGAGCCCATCCTCAACGGCACGGCCGATATGACCGTAGGCGACCGCCTTTCCAACGGCACCTACGCCGAGGAGAACAAGCGTGCCTTCCACGGCTTTGGCAATAATCTGGTCCGCGCCATGATCAAGTGGATCTATGGCTACAGCTTCGATGACGTCATGACAGGCTACCGCGCCATGAGCCGCCCGTTCGTTAAAACCTTCCCTGTGCTTTCCGAGGGCTTCCAGATCGAAA
>CABUGR010000199.1 GCA_902491135.1 uncultured Collinsella sp.
AAATCAATCGTTGCCATGTCAAACTCTGAAACGTCATCGTAGTTTCGGAGTTTGCTGCACATGTCAGGTTTAATTTTGTAGTTAAGGCGCGACTCCCATTTGATGTTCTTGCAATTTAGCGAAAGGGAGTCGCTGCTCAGGGTGCGACCGTCTTGGCCGATTTCGCTAAACTCAATTTTGATGGTGCGAGCATCGGGATCGGGGACTACAAGGACGTATGAGTTCGAGTCACAACTATTGTCACGGAATTTTAGGAGGGATAAAGGTGAGCGGCGGTTATCGTCTGTAGCCGCCTGGGCTGTTACGCTGGAGCCTTTATGGATGCCTTCAATCTTAAGCTGCTGGTAGATTTTCCAGTTTCCTCTGCATACTCCGGTTGTTTCGACTCGCATTGTTTGCCTTTCGTTTGTTGGACACTGCTCATTGTACTTTTTCATTTGTTGCCTCGCTAGAAATGCAGAAAGAGTTGCGTGTTTCTGCTGTCCGATTTAAATAAGAAGACGGGGAGGTTGCTGCCGGTGCGTATAATTTAATTGACTATGCATCTGTAATCAGCGGCTTTTGCTCAACGATTGTCAATCGAGAGGATTTTTATGAAAGGCATCATCCTCGCCGGCGGGTCCGGCACCCGCCTGTTCCCGCTCACGCTCGTGACCTCCAAGCAGCTGCTGCCGGTCTACGACAAGCCCATGATCTACTACCCGCTTAGCACCCTCATGCTGGCGGGCATCCGGGACATCCTGGTCATCTCCACGCCGACCGACCTGCCCAACTTCGAGCGCCTGCTCGGGGACGGCTCGCGCTACGGCGTGAACCTCTCCTACGCCGAGCAGCCGAGCCCCGACGGCCTGGCGCAGGCCTTCACCATCGGCGAGGAGTTCATTAACGGTGAGCCGTGCGCCCTCGTGCTCGGCGACAACATCTTCTACGGCAACGGCCTGTCGCGCCACCTGACGCGCGCCGTCCAGAACGCCGAGTCGGGCCGCGCCACGGTCTTCGGCTACCACGTGGACGACCCCGAGCGATTCGGCGTCGTGGAGTTCGACCGCGAGGGGAGGGCCGTCTCCATCGAGGAGAAGCCCGAGTGCCCCAAGAGCTCCTACGCCGTCACCGGCCTGTACTTCTACCCGGGCGACGTGGCCGCCAAGGCGCACAGGGTGGAGCCGTCGGCCCGCGGCGAGCTCGAGATCACCACGCTCAACCAGATGTACCTGGAGGAGGGGACGCTGTCCGTCGTGACGCTGGGCCGCGGGTACGCGTGGCTGGACACCGGCACCATGGAGAGCCTGCACGAGGCCGCGGAGTTCGTCCGCGCCGTGGAGCACTCCCAGGACCTGCCCGTGTCCGTGCCCGAGGAGATCGCCTGGGAGAACGGCTGGATCACCACTGCCGAGCTCGAGGAGGCCGCCAGGGCCTACGGCAAGTCGGTCTACGGGCAGCACCTGAAGAAGGTCGCCGCCGGCGAGATCGTCAACAGCCCGCGCGAGTACTAGCGCAAGCTTGTTTTCTTTTAGGGGCCACCGTTTATCTGGTGGCCCCTTTCGTTATGATTACGTTGACCATAAAGACAATATGATTGGGAGTGGATGTGTTAAGCGTCTACTTTGGCGATATGCCAGAAGCGATTTACAACACAGCGACATATTTCAAAAACTCTTACCGGTCTTCTTGGATTACGAATCCCTATGCAGTCTCGATAATTAAAGATGTCGATCGATCGGATGTTGTCTCCGAAAACGTCATCGAAAGCCCTGTGCTTGGATCCATCTCCCCACTCCAGCTTTCTGGTGGCGTGAAAACGCTGCTGCTTATGAGATTTGATCGTAAGCAAATTTTTAACGCTTCTACCTGTGGTGACAACTGTGCCAAGTGGATTCTCGACATGGCGAAAGATCGCAAGCTCGTTGTGAATCTCTATCATGTGATGGACTTTGGTCGCGAGGATTTTAAAATTAAAGTCGTGAATAGCGGCCGAATCGTTCACAACATGGCCGAATTGATTCACGAGTCGATTCCGTATCTGTAGGTACTGCTTATGAACGGTTCGCATCTCGTTAAGATTTCCCGCCGTAGGGGAACCAAGTACACATTTACCATCAAGCGGAACATCACTATTGTGCGTGGCGATAGCGGCACGGGTAAGACGACGCTGTTTGACATGGTCGCAGACTACATGCGAACGGGCGAGCAGTCGGGCGTTTCCTTGCAATGCGATTGTCCCTGTGTCGCCCTGACCGATTATGATTGGCGAAACCAGCTTTCGTCCGTTCATGACTCGATTGTATTTGTCGATGAGGGCTTAAAAGAGATCCATTCTGATGAGTTTGCCCATCATGTGCTGTATTCCTCGAATTATTTCGTGCTGATCTCAAGGGCTGATTTCCCCAATCTTCCGTATAGCGTGGATGAGATTTACAAGATTAAGACGAGCGGAAAATACCATTCTTTCGTCCCTGTTTATCAAGATCGCGGGAATCATCGTTATGCTATTTCCCGGTCGGCGCCAAAACAGGACTTTTCTATCCTTCTATGCGAGGACAGTAAGTCTGGTTTCCAGTTCTTTGAACGGCATTTCGCTGACAGTGAGCTTACCTGCGCTTCGGCCATGACGAACAGCGCGATTTTGGGCTGGTTGGATCAGCATTTCGACGATCGCGTGTTTGTTGTCGCGGACGGAGCGGCATTTGGGTGCCATGCGGACCGCGTCCTTAAGCTGCAAGACATTCATCGCGATACTGTTACGGTTTGTCTTCCCGAGTCATTCGAGTGGCTTCTGCTGAGCTCTGGCGTAATTTCAAGGTTAGATGTTAAGGCGGTTTTGGAAACCCCAGAAGCCTTTGTAAACAGTGAGAAGTTTAAAAGCTGGGAGGATTTCTTCTATAAGTACTTACGTGAAATA
The DNA here is from genome assembly GCA_902491135.1 of uncultured Collinsella sp. Taxonomy (GTDB): domain Bacteria; phylum Actinomycetota; class Coriobacteriia; order Coriobacteriales; family Coriobacteriaceae; genus Collinsella. The sequence goes on from CABUGR010000199.1 coordinate 2,900, forward strand.
ACTGAGGATTCGGTTTTTCACTACGACAAAGACTGCATTCCGGAGGCGTTTTGTACGGGAGGTAATTCTGCGAAGGTTATGGCTCTTATCGCATGCCGAAATGTCCGATAGTTTTGTTGAATAGCGTCGCGGCGTCACTTCCTGCGGCATACTAAAGAAGCTGTACATGCTTCAGATTGGATTTTCATGTCTGAGATTTTCGAACCCAAGAATATCATCGTCACTGGCGGCTGCGGCTTCATCGGCAGCAACTTCGTGCACTACGTCGTGAACAACCACCCGGGCGTCCACGTCACCGTCCTGGACAAGCTGACCTACGCCGGCAACCCCGAGAACATCGCCGGGCTGCCGTCGGACCGCGTGGAGCTCGTCGTGGGCGACATCTGCGACGCCG
>CABUGR010000200.1 GCA_902491135.1 uncultured Collinsella sp.
TGCCTCGTGCGCCATTTGAACGCTGCTCGCTGTTTCATCGCTGTTCGCCTGATAAGAAGGACCGTCGCTGTCTTCACTCGGTTTTGTTCGATTTATGGCTGCCTTTTTGCTTTCATTGGCCTGTACATCCGCTTCTGTTTCTTTATATGAACCTTCAGGGTCGCAAAGAGACGCTCCGCATTTTTCGCAATACACTGCTATTTCAGAATTCTTGTGACCACATTTCCAGCAGTACATTTCTACCCCCGTTTCTTATCTAAAACTTCTACATGCCGTAGAGTTCATTTTTGTCATTGGAAAACGCTTCTCGATACTTCGCGGAAGCCTTTGAGATTCTATTTCTCTCGAAATCGACTACTTCGTGTCGCCAATCTTCGTTCTCGAAATAGCGGTTTGCATAGGATTCGAAGAATCCTTCTCCGGGGATATGGTTCGAATCATTCTTTCTTCCTACCAGCGCGGGCAAGCTTGGCAGGCCTGCGCTTTCGCACCATTCCTGGACGGCATCTAAAAGAAAAGCGACCTCTCTGCTATGAGGATTTCCCATATCCATCCTCTGGGCGAACTCCGAGTAACTAATCGGGTCCTGTCCCTCATGAGACGCTTGCCATATCACCATGGCGGCCTTTTGGATCTTAGTTTCGGCAAATCGATGGTTTTGCTTATCCATAGAACCACTCCTTTGCTAACGCCTTGTTTGCATATTAAGCTGGGAAAAGTCTGTTTGCAAACTCTCTGTTTGTTGTTCAACAAATTCCTATGTCATAGCGTTGATTTATGCAGACAGAGAGTTTTCAAAACTTCAACAAGCAGCTGGGCCACCATCTGCAACTTCTTCGAAAGAGCCATGGGCTGTCCCAAGAGGCTGTCGGAGAAGCGCTCGGTATGGACCGGGTTTCGATTGGATATATCGAGCAAGGAAAGCGGGCTCCTCGGCTTCAGACCCTCTACGCGTTGGCACTTCTCTACAGGGTTCCCGTTGCAAAGCTGCTTGATTTTGAATAGGGCGCTCGGTGCTGTAGGCGAAATGCTTTTCTATCGCTGCGTCTAGCTTTAAATAGTTGCTTCCTATTAGTAAAAAGATGCAGAACATTTTTGCCAGCGTCTGTTCAGTCTGACTTCTTCGGCTGTCGTTGGTTTGTCTCGGCTGCTGCAGATTTAGTTGTTTATACGGGTGATTTTGTCCACATTCCAATTTAGGGCGAACTCGTGGCGGGACAAAACCACCAATTTGAAACCTGTCCTCAAATTGGTGGTCACAAAAAGGAGGCCTCCGCGGCGATGCGGAGGCCTCCTTTTTTGTGCACGGTGTACTTTTGAGTGTGCAAGTGGGGGAGTTGTTACTCCTCGACGATCTCGGTGATCGCGCCAGCGGGGCAAGCGTCCTGGCAAGCGCCACAGGCGACGCAGGAGTCCTCGTCAGCGACGGTAGCGACGTCCTGGAGCTCCAGAACGCCAGCGGGGCAGGAGTCGACGCAAACGCCACAAGCGATGCACTCGTCGGCATCAATTACGGGATGAGCCATGGTAGTTTCCTCTCTGTTGACCGACGCTACAGGCGATGCGCGCCGGTTTGATTCGGGCAAAAACATACCACGGGAGCGACCGTTTGCAATACCCTCTGACCGGCATCTTCATACCGTTCGCCGAGTATGCCAAGGTTTACTAAAAAATGCGCAGGTGGGGCCGTTGAGCTGCGCAAATGTTAGCTAAAGGTGACTTGAAATATTGAGCTATTGAGCGCGCCTGCGGAAAGGGCATCCCGTTATTTGGCCGAAAACCGGGTTGCAGTTTCCGGTTAGGCCCGCTAGCGGAAAATGCGAGCCGGTATCAGCTCTCAAAACGGGATACGGTTTCCGGTTGAGTCTTCAGACGGAAACTGCGACCCGGAATCCACGCTCAAACCGGGACGAGCTTTCCACAAGGCAGCCCCAGGCGCCCCCGGACCCAAACCTCAGCCATCTCTACATAGATCTCGATAGATTTGCCGAGAACTCAATCAGCGCATCTACCTGCGCATTTAAGAACCTAAACTCTCAGCAATAAGAAATCTTATATGAATTGACTTAGATTTTGTATATTCCGGCCCATAAGGGGATACACTACATCCTGAAAGACAAGCCGAAACACCGCTCGGCAGACCGCCGAGTCGGTGCAAACGCACAAGAGAGAGGGAATTTCTAATGGGCAAGATTCTTGGTATCGACCTTGGTACTACCAACTCCGCTATGGCCGTCCTCGAGGGCGGTTCTCCGACCATCATCGTGAACGCCGAGGGCGACCGCACCACCCCGTCTGTCGTGGGCTTCCGTGCCGACGGCGACCGCGTCGTGGGTAAGGCCGCTAAGAACCAAGCTGTCACCAACCCCAAGAACACCGTGTTCTCCATCAAGCGCTTCATGGGCCGCAAGTACTCCGAGTGCACCTCCGAGATCAAGACCGTGCCGTACGAGGTCAAGGAGGGCCAGGGTGGCCGTGCCGTCGTCGACATCGAGGGCAAGGATTACACCGCCGAGCAGGTGAGCGCCATGACGCTCGCAAAGATGAAGGCCGACGCCGAGAAGTATCTGGGCGAGACCGTCACCGACGCCGTCATCACCGTCCCGGCCTACTTCAACGACGCCCAGCGTCAGGCCACTAAGGATGCCGGTAAGATCGCCGGCCTCAACGTCAAGCGTATCGTCAACGAGCCGACCGCTGCTGCTCTTGCCTATGGCCTGGACAAGCAGGGCACCGACCAGCGCATCCTGGTCTTCGACCTGGGCGGCGGCACCTTCGACGTCTCCATCCTCGACCTCGCCGACGGCGTGTTTGAGGTTCTGTCCACCTCGGGCGACAACCACCTGGGCGGCGATGACTGGGATCAGCGCGTCATCGATTGGATGGCCGATAAGTTCCAGCAGGAGAACGGTGTCGACCTGCGTCAGGACCCCATGGCCCTGCAGCGTCTGAAGGAGGCCGCCGAGAACGCCAAGAAGGAGCTCTCCGCCGCCCAGCAGACCACCATCAACCTGCCGTTCATTACCATGAACCAGTCCGGTCCGCTGCACCTCAACTACACGCTGACCCGCGCCGAGTTCGAGAAGATCACCCGCGACCTGCTCGAGCGCTGCAAGCAGCCTGTCACCAACGCCCTGCGCGACGCCAAGCTTAAGCTCTCCGATCTGACCGAGGTCATCCTCGTCGGCGGCTCCACCCGTATGCCCGCTGTCCAGGAGCTCGTCAAGACCATGACCGGCAAGCAGCCCAACATGTCCGTGAACCCCGACGAGGTCGTT
>CABUGR010000201.1 GCA_902491135.1 uncultured Collinsella sp.
GGCCGATTGGAACGGCCGCGAGTTCACCATCGTCGACACGGGCGGCATCGAGCCGCTCAAGAGCGATGACGTGTTTGCCACGTCCATCCGCGACCAGGCGCTCGCCGCCGCCGAGGAAGCCGCCGTCATCTTGTTTGTGGTCGACGGCCGCACCGGCGTCACCGAGGAGGACGAGTCGGTCGCCCGCATGCTCAAGCGCTGCGACAAGCCGGTCTTTCTGCTGGTGAACAAGCTCGACAACCCCGATCGCGAAAACGACAGCATCTGGGAGTTCTATTCGCTTGGCATCGGCGAGCCCACGCCGCTCTCGGCCCTGCATGGCCACGGCACGGGCGACCTGCTCGATGACATCGTGGCCCTGCTTCCGGAGGAAGAGGACGAGGTCGCCGATGAGTTCCCCGACGCGCTGAACGTCGCCATCATCGGCCGTCCCAACGCCGGTAAGTCTTCGCTGTTCAACCGCATCCTGGGCGCCGACCGCTCTATCGTGTCCAACATTGCCGGCACGACGCGCGACGCCATCGACACCGTCGTGGAGCGCAACGGCAAACACTACCGCATGGTCGATACCGCGGCCATCCGCAAGAAGAGCACCGTGTACGAGAACATCGAGTACTACTCCATGGTCCGCGGCCTGCGCGCCATCGACCGCGCCGACGTGGCGCTGCTCGTCGTCGACGCCTCCGTGGGCGTCACCGAGCAGGACCAGAAGGACATGGGTCTTGCCATCGAGCGCGGCTGCGCCATCGTTGTGCTGCTCAACAAGTGGGATCTGCTCGACGACGACCGTAAGCGCGAGGCTTGCATGGAGACCATCGACCGCCGGCTGGGCGTCATGGCTCCCTGGGCCCAGTACCTGCGCATCTCTGCCCTGACCGGCCGCAGCATCGAGAAGATCTGGGCAATGGTAGACGCCGCCGAAAAGACGCGCTCGCAAAAGATCAGCACCTCACGCCTCAACACGTTCCTCACCGACCTGCGCGAGTTCGGTCATACCGTGGTGGACGGCAAGCGCCGCCTGCGCATGCACTACGTGACCCAGACGGGCGTCAACCCGCCGACGTTCACGTTCTTCGTCAACCACAGCGACTTGGTCAACGACACCTACCAGCGCTATGTGGAGAACCGCTTGCGCTCGACCTTCGACTTTGCCGGCACGCCCATTCGACTCTTCTTTAGAAAGAAGGAGCAAAAGGATGCATAATCCGATTCTGCTGACCGCCATCTGCGCCGTGGTCTCGTTCTTTATCGGGGCGATTCCTTTTGGCCTGATCCTGGGCCGCGTGTTCAACCACACCGACATTCGCAAGGCGGGCTCCGGCAACATCGGCACCACCAACGCGCTGCGCGTGGCCGGCCCCAAGGTGGCCGCGCTCACCCTGCTGCTCGACTGCCTGAAGGGCGCCATCTGTGTCCTTATCGCGCGCCCGCTCATCGCGAGTGTGGGCTATGGCTTCCCCGTGAGCATCATGGCCCCCGGCGCCGCCGGCGACTGGATGCTTGGCGTCGTCTGCCTGGCAGCCGTGTGGGGACACATCTTCTCGCCCTACCTTAACTTCCACGGCGGTAAGGGTATCGCAGTTGGTCTGGGTGTCATCCTCGCCTGGTACTGGCCTATTGGCCTGTCGCTGCTCGGCATGTTTATCGTGGCCGTCGCCATCACCAAGTATGTGTCGGTGGGCTCGCTCGCCGCTGCCATCGGTCTTCCCATCGCTGCTTGCGCGGTCTTTCCGTACAGCAGCCTGGGCCTCAAGTTCTGCATGGCGATGATCGGCATCACCGTGGTGTGGGCTCATCGCGCGAACATCAAAAAGCTCATGACCGGTAAGGAGTCCAAGCTCTCGTTTACCAAGCGCGTCACCGAGCCCGACGATAAGTAGGAGAGAGTCATGAATGTTGCGCTGATTGGCTCCGGCTCCTGGGGAACCGCCGTCGCCGGCCTTGCCGCCGCGCGAGCCGAGCGCGTGACCATGTGGGCCCATAGTGAGCAGACGGCCGCCGGTATCAACGGCGAGCACCGCAACCCACGCTATCTGGTGGGCTACGAGCTGCCCGGCAACGTCTTCGCCACGACGGAGCTGGTGCAGGCGCTCGACGGCGCCGAGGCCATCATCTTTGCCGTTCCTTCGACGCACCTTCGCAGCGTGTGCCACCAGGCTGCGCCCTTTATCGCCGCCGATACCCCGGTGCTCTGCCTCACCAAGGGCATTGAGCCCGAGTCCGGCCTGCTCATGAGCGGGGTCATCGCCAGCGAGATCGGCAACGAGTCGCGCGTGGCGGCACTCTCGGGCCCCAACCATGCCGAGGAGATCTGCCGCGGCGGACTTTCTGCCGCCGTCATCGCCAGCAAAGACGCGCAGGTAGGGGAGACCTTTAAGAACCTGCTCCTATCCACGGCCTTCCGCATCTACCTGTCGCAGGACATGACCGGCGTCGAGGTTTGCGGCGCCATGAAAAACGTCATCGCCATCGTGTGCGGCATTTCCGCCGGCTCCGGCGCAGGCGACAACACGCTCGCCCTCATCATGACGCGCGGCCTGGCCGAGATCAGCCGTCTGGTGCACGCCCGCGGCGGACAAGCCATGACCTGCATGGGACTCGCCGGCATGGGCGACCTCATTGCCACCTGCACCTCAGAGCATTCGCGCAACCGCACCTTTGGCTACGAGTTTGCCCACGGCGTGTCGCTCGACGAGTACCAGACGCGCACGCATATGGTGGTGGAGGGCGCCGTCGCCGCCCGCAGCGTCAGCGAGCTTGCCCGTTTACTGGGCGTAGACATTCCGCTCACCTTTGCCGTCGAGCAAACGCTCTACAACGGTGTTACTTTGGATAGGGCGCTCGAGATTCTCACCGACCGCGTCCCTTCTCAAGAGTTCTACGGACTCACCGACTAGCGCAGAAAGGCTACTACCATGGGTTCCATTAAAATCGCTCCGTCCGTCCTCTCGGCCGACATGGCCAACCTCAAGGGCGAACTCGACAAGATCGCCGGTGCCGACTTTGTGCACTTCGACGTCATGGACGGCCACTTTACCGGCAACCTGACCTTTGGCGTCGACATCCTTAAGGCCGTCAAGCGCTCCACCGATGTACCGGTCGACGCGCACCTGATGGTGTCGAACCCCGACGAGACGGTCGATTGGTACGCCGACGCCGGTGCCGACATGATCACCGTGCACTACGAGGCTTCCACGCACCTGCACCGCACGCTCACCCATCTGCAGCAACGCGGAGTTAAGGCCGGCGTGGTGCTCAACCCCGCCACCCC
>CABUGR010000202.1 GCA_902491135.1 uncultured Collinsella sp.
GAACTGGATATGGGTGATCTTCTCCTGCTTGATGAAGGAGAAGACGCGCTGTGGATGCGCCGCCATCTGCGAGGTGAGGACCGAGAGTATGTTGACGTCCACGCCGCGCTCGCGCAGCAGGCGAACGCCGCTCATGACGCGCGCGTACGTAGCGGCACCGTGCGCATCGGGACGCATCGAATCGTGCAGGTCGCGATAAGCGTCAACCGAGACTCCGATGAGGAACCCGTGCTCGCGGAAGAACTCGGCCCATTCCTCTTCGATCAGGTAGCCGTTGGTCTGCAACGCCCAGCTCACCCGCTGGTTCTCACGGCGCTCCTCCACCCGCGCGACGAACGAATGGAAGAAGTCAAGGCCGGCCAGGGTGGGCTCGCCGCCCTGGAAGGCGAAAGAAATGTGCGCATCACTCGCCACGGCGAGTGCACGGTCGATGATGGCACTTGCCACGTCTTCGCCCATGACGCGGGCGCTCCGCTCCTCGCGATGAGCAGCGACATCGCAGTAAAAGCAGTACCTGCACCGCATGTTGCAAGCACTCGATGCCGGTTTTATCAAAAAGCCAATATGCTTCGCGCACATGGCACATACCCCCCTTCGCACAGGCTAGCCCTCACTCATCGGGCCGGAAACCACCTCCTTACCCGAGGCGGCGCATCCGGCCCGCACAATCACCGCATGAATCTTAGGCCAAGCCCAGGCGCTCCTTTTGCTCGGCCGGGGACTCATGCTCCTCCAGGCCGCGCAGCAGCAGGTCAATCATGCGCTGTTCGGCGTGGTCGTCCTTGCCGGCGAGATTATTAACCTGGCCGTAGTCACTCTCAAGGTCGAACAGCATCGTCTGCTCGACCTCGGCGAGCGGCGTGGCTCCCTCGATCTGGGCCGGCTTCTTACAGGGGATCTTGAACAGCGGGTACTTGGTGCGTTTGAAGTAGCGGCCACACTCAATCTCCTCCGGGCAGTCCGAACCCATCTTTTTGCGGATGGTGTGCGGCAGTGCGGTGTACTCGAAGCACGGCTGGTTGCCGGCGACCGGCGCGCGGAAGTAGGTGTAGCGGCCGTCGGTGACGTTGACGGTCATGGCGTGCACGCCGTACAGGGCGTAGCCACGCGTGGGCGCGTCAGCATCCGTCATGAGCGGCACGAGGGAGGTGCCGCACACATCTGCGGGAATCTCGCAGCCGTGGGCCTCAAGCACCGTGGGCATGATGTCGATTGCCTGAGTGAGCTGGCGGGCATGCTCGCCGGCGCGGGCGTTACCCGGGAAGTGCACAATGAACGGCAGATGCGCGAGCTCGTTATACAGGTGCATGTAGTTTTTGCCCATGTAGTCGCGCTCGCCCAGGAAATAGCCGTGGTCGGTGGTGACCATGACCATGGTATCGTCCAGCATCCCGCGCTCCTCGAGCTTGTCGATGAGCCTACCAAACCAGCGGTCGGTCATGGTGACGAGGGCCTTGTAGCGGCGCTGCAGGTAGTCCTCCGCGCCCTTGTTGACGTCGGTGGCGGAGACGCGCTTGTACTCAGGAATCTCGAAGTAGTCGCGGTCGAGCTCGCCAGTGCCGCCGTACATCTCCATGTACTTGTCGGGCACATCGAAGGGCTCGTGCGGGTCGAAGGCCTCAACCATAAGGAAGAAGTCGTCGGCCCCAGCATTGCCGTCGATCCAGTCGCAGGCGGACTGGAAGGTCTTGGGGCTCGGCATGTCCTCTTCGTTGGGCCAGAGCTGACGGTTCTTCTGGTACTGCTCGCGCACGCGCCCGTAGAAGGTCTCGGGCATGTTATTCGGCTCATCGATGCGGCTGACCCACGGGTCGCCCTCCTGGCCGCGGTAGTAATCCCAGGTGTTGAACTCCTGGAGGTAGCCCTCGCCACCGGTGCGTAGGTAGTGGCAGTGGTCGGTGGTGATGTGGCAGAAGTTGCCGTTCGCGCGCAGGCAGGCCGGCAGCGTCACATCGAAGGGCTCGATGGGGCCCCAGGGGCGCTCGAGGAAGTTGTAGCGACCGGTGAGGATGTCGCGGCGGGCAGGCATGCAGGGAGCCGAGCCGATCCAGTGGTTGTCGAACACGCAGGAACGCTCGGCAAAGGCATCGAGATTGGGGGTCTGGACGTCGGTTGCGGGGTTGTAGCACGACAGGACGTCGCGACGCAGAGTATCCATGAGCACGAGGACGGTTCTCATTGGCATCCTTTCGATAGTTGGATTTGCCAGATGGCGATACGCCAAAGGCACATGGGCATAATGGAGCGCACCCCGATCGCGCACGATGGAGAGCACATGAGACAACGAGGCCCGCGCCCGGCATGCGGGGCGCGGGCATCAAACGATTTGCCTTTTGATAAGCTCGCGATTAGGCGAAGATCTTGAACGCCGGGAAGTAGAAACCGATAGCGGCGAACACAAGGGAGAACACAATCAGACCGATGATGATCTGGGCGGAGTTCTTGCCCTGGCCCTTCTTGAGCAGGCGATAGCAGATGAAAGTCAGAACGACAGGCAGCAGGAAGGGCAACACCTTATCGAGCTGGTCCTGGAGCACCAGCGGGTCACCCTCACCGAAGGCGAACTGCACGGCAAGCTTGAGCTTAACGGTCGTGGCGATCAGGCCGCCGGTGACCATGACGCCCAGCACGTTGGCGAGGTTGCCCAGACGGTCGAAGACCTGGACGCCCGCCTTCTCGACGAGCTCCATGCCCATCTCGTAACCCTTGTGCAGGCCGAAGTACTTCAGCGGCCAGTACAGCAGGTTGATGAGCAAGAACATCACGAGCGGACCCACAATGGAGCCGTTGTCGACGCACATAGATGCGCCGATGGAGCCGGCGATCGGGAACCAGGTGAGGTTCAGCAGGGAGTCACCAAGGCCGGCGAAGGGACCCATGAGGGAGGTCTTGATGCCGACGACGGTGTCCTTCTGATCCTCATCCGTGGTCTCCTCCAGGGCGGCGGTGATGCCAAGGATGAAGGGGATCGCGAGCGGGTGGGTGTTGAAGTACTCGAGGTGGCGCTTCATGGCGTTAACGCGCTCCTCCTTGGGGGCGTCCTTGTAGAGCTCCTCGAGGACAGGGGCAAAGCAGTAGGTCAGGGACAGCGACTGCATGCGCTCGTAGTTGTGCGCGAATTGGCAACCCTGGGTGCGCAGCAGGACCTTGTTCAGGGTGGAGTTGGAGATCTTACCCATTAGAGATCGTACTCCTCGTCATCATCGGAGCCGGCGGCAGAGGCGGCCCCGGCCCCGGAGCAACCCGCCGAGGGCGAGGT
>CABUGR010000203.1 GCA_902491135.1 uncultured Collinsella sp.
ACGAGCTTGCCCCAAACTCCAAGATCGCCGTGCTCTCCAACGGCACGCGCGCCGACCGCCCCGAGGTGCACGACGCGCTCATGATGGTCGACGACAACATTCTTAAGCTCGATACCGTCGACCCGGCGTTTATCCAGCTGCTCGACCAGCCTGTTGGCCCCTACGATGTCGAGCACCAAATCGAGACGTTCGCGAGCTTTGACGGTCACGTTATTATCCAGACGATCTTTTTGACCGGCGAGTATCAGGGCAAGCTCATCGACAACACCGGCGAGGAGTACGTTGCCCCCTGGCTCGCGGCGCTTGAGCGCATTCGCCCACAAGAAGCAACCATCTACACGGTAGCGCGCGAGACACCGGTCGCCGGCCTTGCCAAAGCAGCACCCGAGGCCCTCGACGCCATTGCCGCGCGCGTGCGCGCCCTCGGCATTCCCTGCCAGGTGAGCTACTAGCAAAACCACGCAGCAGCTAGTGCCCGCCATCCCGCCCCATCAGTTGCGGTGATATAGTTCCTATTTGTGCTGTTAAACCGCTTAAATCGGAACTATATCACCGCAACTTTTATGGACGCATGGGTGGGCTATACTAGCTGCGGATGAAAGGAAGTTAGCCATGTATGACAAAGGACCCGTACCCGGCCGCAACGACGCCTGCTGGTGCGGCAGCGGCAAAAAATATAAGAAATGTCACAGCGCCTTCGACGAGCGCCTCGAGCGCCTGTGGGAGGAGGGCTGGGAGGTTCTGCCCCGCACGCTCTACAAGACGCCCGCCGATATCGAGGGCATCAAGCGCTCGGCAGCCATCAACGTAGGCGTGCTCGACTACGTAGGCGAGCACATCGCCGCAGGCATGACCACCAACCAGATCGACCAGATGATCTACGACTACACCGTCGAGCACGGTGGCACGCCGGCCGACCTCAACTACGAAGGCTACCCCAAGAGCGTATGCACCTCGATCAACGATGTGGTCTGTCACGGTATCCCCTGCGATACAGACGTGCTGCACGAGGGCGACATCATCAACGTGGACTGCTCCACGATTTTGGACGGCTACTTTAGCGACTCGAGCCGCATGTTCTGCATCGGCGAGGTCTCTGCCGAGCGCCAGCGTCTTGTCGACGTCACCCGCGCCAGCGTGGAGGCGGGCCTGGCGGCCGTCAAGCCATGGCTACCGCTGTCCGTTATGGCCGAGGCCGTACAAAAGACGGTCGAGGACGCCGGCTTTAGCGTGGTGCGCGAGTACGGCGGACACGGCATCGGCAAGGAGTTCCACGAGGACCCGTTTGTGGGCTTTACCACCGAGGCACCCGATGTGGACACCATCATGGCTCCGGGCATGGTCTTTACCATTGAGCCCATGGTCAATGCCGGAGCGCCCGACATCAAGATCAGCAAGGGTGACGGTTGGTGCGTGCGCACCAAGGACGGCAGCGATTCGGCCCAGTGCGAGGTACAGCTCGTGGTGACCGAGGACGGTTACGAGCTGCTGAGCTGGTAGCCGTGGATGCGCCGGATGCTGACGGGCACGCTCGTCTTGCATCCGGCGTTTTATTTGAACGTTTTGCCTGATAAAACCTGCCAAAAAACCTGTCCCTTTTTGCAGGTCGAGCGGAGAGGACTGCTTGTGAACATCCTGGTTTTGCTGCCCGTCAATGACCGCCATCGCGCAATTCTTGAGTCGAGCGCTCCGGGCGAGGACTTTATCTACACGAGCGCCGACGCCGCCACGCGCGAGCAGGTCGCCGATGCCGACGTGATCCTGGGCAACATCGACCCTGACATGCTCACGGCATGCGAGCATCTCCAGCTGTTGCAATTGCAGACCGCCGGCTATGACGACTACCTTGCCGCCGGCACCGTACCGGCCGACGCCAAACTGTCTTGCTCGGTGGGCGCCTACGGCCAGGCCGTAAGCGAGCACATGTTTGCCATGGTGCTGTCTATGATGAAGCGTCTGCCCGGCTATCACGATCTGCAGCGTGAGCATCGCTGGAAGGATTTGGGGCCGGTTACCTCGCTCAAAAACGCCAACGTGCTGGTGCTGGGCGCGGGCGATATCGGCGGCCACTTTGCCACGCTCTGCCGCAGCATGGGCGCGCACGTCCGCGGCATCAAGCGCCATCCGCTCGTCTATCCCATTGTGTTTGAGGACATGGACGGCATGGACGCCCTGTCCGAGCGCCTGGCCGAGGCTGACATCGTCGCTTCCTTTATGCCCAGCACACCCGAGACCCGCGGCCTGGCGAACGCCGAGTTCTTCGCCGCGATGAAACCGGGCGCCTTCTTTGCCAACGGCGGCCGCGGCGACCTTGTGGTCGCCGACGACTTGGTTGCCGCCCTGGAGTCGGGACATCTCGCCGGCGCCGCGGTCGACGTCACCGACCCCGAGCCGCTGCCCGCGACAAGCCCGCTGTGGGATGCACCCAACATGCTCATCACGCCGCACGTCTCCGGCTGGTTCCACCTGGCAGCCACGCTCAACAATGTGGTCGACATTGCCGCGGAGAACCTGCGTCACCTGCAAGTCGGCGAAACCCTGCGCTGTTGGATTGAACACTGATTGTTCCGGCGTTTTCCAAACGCCGGAACCCCTCGACGCTGCGAGCCCGCCAGAGCGGCAATCTGACGTTCAATCGTCGGGCATGGCCAAAAGGCCTATGCCCTCCTCTTTCACGTCACCTTGCTCGCTCTGGACATCGCTCGCTGACGTTTGCTCAACCTGCGGTGTCATAACAATTCTGTCCAGCTGTTGGCATTGCGGCATTTGCCCAAATAAAACCTGCCAAAGTAAACCTGTCCTCTTTTGACAGGTTTTAGAGCTCCACGCTTTCGGCGCCGTTGATGGTTAGGTTGCGCTCGTAGAAGGCGGTGAGGGCGCGGATGGCGTACATCACGTCGCGCACGCCGCCGGTCTCGTAGCTCGAGTGCATGGCAAGCTGCGGCAGGCCCACGTCCACGGCATGCATGCTCACCTGCATATTGGACAGGTTACCGAGCGTGGAGCCGCCGGCCATATCGCTCTTGTTGGCGAAGGCCTGCGTGGGCACGTCGGCGTCATCGCAGATGGCCTGGAACACCGCGCGGCTAAAGGCATCGGTGCAGTAGTGCTGGTTGGCGGCTTCCTTGATGACGATGCCGCCGTTAAGCACCACCTGATTGCGAGCATCGCACTTCTCGGCGTGGTTGGGATGCACGGCATGTGCATTGTCGCAACTTACAAGCATCGATGCGGCAAGTGCACGATGGTACGACT
>CABUGR010000204.1 GCA_902491135.1 uncultured Collinsella sp.
GCCATGGCCAAGAGAGTCGCCCTTCGAGCGTCCTTTGGAGCCCACAGTTTTTTCGGCCTCGGCAATAAAACTTGAGATGTCGTTGATGGCCTTGCGCACTGTCTTGGGCACAATGCCATGCTCTTCGTTATATGCCATCTGAATCTCGCGACGGCGCTGCGTCTCCTCGATGGCCTCTTTCATCGAATCGGTCACAACGTCCGCATACATGATGACTTCGCCATCGGCGTTACGGGCCGCGCGGCCAATCGTCTGAATCAGCGAACGGCGGTTGCGCAAGAATCCTTCCTTATCGGCATCGAGAATTGCCACCAGTGAGACCTCGGGAAGATCCAAGCCCTCGCGAAGCAGGTTGATGCCAACGAGAACATCGATCTTGCCCTCGCGCAGCGTTCGCAGGATCTCGACACGGTCCATTGTCGCCGTATCAGAATGCATGTAATTGACCTTAATGCCCGCATCAAGCAGATGGTCGGTCAGGTCCTCGGCCATGCGCTTGGTCAACGTGGTCACCAGCACGCGCTCCTTGCGGGCAACGCGCTCGCGAATCTCGTCCTCAAGATCGTCAATCTGACCGCGAACCGGACGCACATCGATCTTGGGATCGAGCAGACCGGTCGGACGAATAATCTGCTCAACGTCGTTCTGGCTAACCCGCAGCTCATAGTCGCCCGGTGTTGCCGAAACGTAGATGAACTGGGGTATCCTTGCCTCAAACTCATCGAAACGAAGCGGGCGGTTATCGAGCGCCGAGGGCAGGCGAAAACCGTGTTCCACCAGCGTCACCTTACGCGAGCGGTCACCTTCGTGCATGCCGCGAATCTGCGGCACCGTCACATGGCTCTCATCGATGATGCAGAGCATATCCTTGGGAAAGTAATCGATTAGGGTAAACGGCGGCTCACCCGGCTTGCGACCGTCCAGATGACGCGAGTAGTTCTCGATGCCGTTGCAAAAGCCCATCGTCTCGAGCATCTCAAGATCATAATCGGTGCGCTGCTGCAGACGCTGCGCCTCGAGCAACTTGTCGGTCGCCTTGAGCTCCGCCACGCGCTTCTCGCACTCTTCGCTGATCGATTTCAGAGCCGCCTTGACCTTCGGCTTCTCGGTCACATAGTGTGATGCCGGCCATACAGGGATGGCCTCGTACTCACGAAGCATCTCACCGGTGACCTCATCGATCTCGGCAATCAGCTCGACCTCGTCGCCAAAGAACTCAAACCGCAACGGATGCTCGGCATAAGGCGGATACACGTCGACAACATCGCCGCGCACGCGGAACGTGCCGCGTGCCAGGTCATAGTCATTGCGATCATATTGAATGTCGATAAGTGCATGGATAAAGTCATCGCGCTCGAGCGGCACCTTCTTGTCGACGTTTGGAGCCAGACCTGCATAGTCCTCAGGAGAGCCAATGCCATAGATACACGAGACCGATGCGACAACGATCACATCGCGTCGAGAGAGCAGCGATGCGGTCGCCTGATGTCGCAGCATCTCAACCTCTTCGTTAATCGAGGAGTCTTTCTCGATATATGTATCGCTTTGCGGCACATACGCCTCGGGCTGATAGTAGTCGTAGTACGAGACGAAGTAGACCACAGCGTTGTTGGGAAAGAACTCTTTGAGCTCGCTCGCAAGCTGAGCGGCGAGCGTTTTATTCGGAGCCATGACCAGCGTCGGCTTTCCCAGGGCCTCAATAGTCTTTGCCATCGTGAAGGTCTTGCCCGAACCAGTCACGCCCAGCAAAACCTGATAGCGGTCTCCGTCCCTCACACCCTGCACAAGCGACTCAATGGCTTTAGGCTGAGAGCCTGCAGGGTCATAGGGAGACACGACCTTAAACGGCACGTCAGAGCCTTCAACGCCAAAGCGCTTAAGTTCACCACCAACGCGTTCTACTTCAAATTCCGCCATGGATACTCCTAACTCATATATCTGCAGTATACGCAGGCGGCAGGCATAGTCCTATACGAACCGATCGGGATAGAGGGTTTTGTAGCGAACCCAGGCATTATTGACACGAATCAGATACGCCTGCGTCTCGGGAAAGGTGATTGCATTATGAAGCGACGTACTCTGCTGCGCCCATCCGTCGACATTGCCCATGCCGGCGTTATAGGCGGCAATGGCACTGTCAGTCGACCCGTTAAAATACGCTAGAAGATACGAAAGATACGCACAGCCAAACTCGATATTCGTAGCCGGATCGTTAAGGTTGTCGGCCGAATACTCGCCACCGTCGACAAGGCCCTTGGCGATCATATCCTGGGCAGTCTCGGGCATCAGCTGCATCAATCCCTGAGCACCCTGATTCGACTCGGCCTCGGGATCCCAATTCGATTCAGACTTAATGACAGCGCACACCAGATACGGATCCAGATTATGCGAAA
Organism: uncultured Collinsella sp.; assembly: GCA_902491135.1. GTDB lineage: Bacteria > Actinomycetota > Coriobacteriia > Coriobacteriales > Coriobacteriaceae > Collinsella. The sequence goes on from CABUGR010000204.1 coordinate 2,394, forward strand.
TACTGGATTGCTTTACATACGCCTCGTAGTCAATCGGATACAGCGGCTTAAAGAAAGCGGCAGGAGCATATGAGTAAACGAATGAGATAAGGCCGAAGGCAAAAACGGCAGCCAGCGGTATAAGGCGATACCACGTAAGGAAACGTGTCTTAGGCATCGGCCTCCTCCTTATCCGCTACATCCCCGAACCCATGGCGCGAAAGCCATGCGTCCAGTTGTTCAAAGAGCGAGTTATCGTCTGCCGCATTGTCAATCACAGTTGTAGCGAGATTGCACAGCGCAGACTCTTCGGGCTGGCAAGCAGAACGGGCATCAAAATCAGATGGCTCCATGCCACGTTGAATAGCGCGCTCGCGACGAACTGACAAAGGGGCGCTGATGACCAAAATTTCATCAGCCAAGCCAAATGCATCCTCAAAACCAGTCGGAGCAGAAACCTCGACCACCGCAAAAGGATAACGGGGAGATGAAACCGTACAACAAACCGGATCGAGAATCCTAAGCGAAAGCTGTTCAATCAGAATGGGATGCACGATGTCATTGAGCCGTGCGACCGAATCAGGAGAAGCGAAAGCTCGAGAAGCGAGGATGCCGCGGCGAATGCCGCCTTCCTCATCCAAAATGTCCCAACCGAATTCATCCGCGAGTGTATTGACGATATCAGAGCCCGGCACATACAGCGATTTTGCAAGCTCATCCAGATCGATAAGCATAGCGCCACGAGATTCGAAATAGCGGCAGGCAGTTGACTTACCCGAAGCAATATTGCCCAAGACAAATACGGTAAACATCAAGCCCTCCCTAACGCCAATGCGAGTAATTATCGCTCAAATACACTAGATGGACTCAAAATACAGCC
>CABUGR010000205.1 GCA_902491135.1 uncultured Collinsella sp.
AAGACCAAGGTGCCTCAGCGCTCTCGCCAGCGCAGGCTCAGCGACAAACACTTCAACGCCATTAAAAAGGCCAACCGTCGCAAGCCGGGCAGCGACGAATAGCCTACTCATAAGTTGCGGTGAAATAGGGACTGTTTTGCGGCTTTAGCTACATAAACAGTCCCTATTTCACCGCAACTTAGGTGGGGCTAGCGGGTGGGGTGCCAGACGTGGAGGGCGCCGGCAAGGATGTCGACCTCGATGCGCGAGGCGACGATGGGCTCGCCGTCGGCCTGGATGGGATAGTCGGGCTCCTCAAAGGTAAGCTCGGCATGGCGACAGCGGCGCATACGAACCGGTGGCAGCTTGGTATGGTGGCCGTCTTTGGCCGAAAGGAACATGGGAAGCGCGACCGCGCGCGGAACGGGGCCGCAGGCGTAGCAGACGTCGAATATACCGTCACAGGGGTCGGCGTCGGGACAGATGCGATAGCCCGAGCCATAGGTAGGACCCAGCTGAATCGCCATGATGATCGCCCTCACGCGCTCGGCAGGCGCCCCGTCAAAGCTGACTGTCATGGGGTAGTTGCGATAACGTAGGCCAAACTGCTCAAGTCCCGAGAGGGTGTAGAGCGGCGCGCCCGTCAAGCCGGTCTTTTTGCGCAGCTCGGTGGTGCCAAGGCCGATGGCGGCATCGATGCCGACCGAAAGCGTCTGGTCGTAGTACTCAACGGTAGCCTCGCCGCTGCCGCTCGCAGGGCTCCACGAGCGAATTCGCCCGATGTCCTGACGCTGCAGCTCACAGGTGAGCAGCGCGCCAAAATCCTTACCGGAGAAATCGTCGATGCCGAGCGTTTGGGCAAAATCGTTGCCAGAGCCCACGGGGAGGATGGCAAGAGCGGGGCGGGCGTCCTCCTCTTGCGTCATAAGCCCGTTGACGACCTCGTGAATCACGCCGTCGCCGCCAAGGGCGATAACGGTGCGATAGCCCTGAGCCTGTGCGGCCAGCTCCTTGGCGTGTCCCATGCGCTCGGTCAGCACCAGGTCAAACTGGGATGCTCGCGCGGTCATATCCAAAAAGCGTTGCAGGCGCTCGGCAACTTCGTGCGCCGCACCCGATTGGGCTGCTGGGTTGGCGATGATGGGCGTGCGGCCAAAATCAGTTGCGTGCATGGGGTGACTCCCGGCGTATGACGTGACGGTGCGGTCGCGCTCAGGTCTAATTGCCCCCGATTGTGGCTGCACGTCGAATACTTACGTCTACTCTATCAGGTCGTTGTGGCGCTCGATAGCATCCGCTACCGTACCGCCCTCATCCACAATAAGCGAACGGCGCTTGGGCGAGATGATGCGCTGGGCGGGGTATACGCCGCGGTGTCCGGCGGTTAGGTAGCTGATAAAGGCCACGATGACAAAGAACCCGGCTGCCGTGCCGTGGAACAGGTCGATGGCCATCATGCAGGTGGTGATGGGCACGTTGAGGCCGGCGCAGAACACGCCGAGCATGCCGAGAGCCGCCAGAAAACTGGGGTCGAGCCCGGTGAGGCAACCGATCCAGCCGCCGAGCGCCGCACCGATACCAAACAGGGGCGTGACCTCGCCGCCTTGAAAGCCGGCTCCAAGGGTGAGCGCTGTGACGACCAACTTGATGGCTGCGTCCGCCAGGGTGGTGTTGCCGGCAAAACCGGCGCCGGAAAGCCACGTGGAAAGGCCGGCGTAGTCCCAGGCGTCGAGGAGGGCATAGGCGGCCAAAACCACGAGTGCGCCTATGAGTGCGCGAATGAGGTAATTGGTGATAAAGCGACCGTACAGGCTCTTGACGGTTCGAACCGACCAGGCAAAGAGGCGTGCAGTCAGACCGAAGATAATGGCGCTGATAACAACGATGACAACCGTTTTGGGCGTCATAGCGGGAACGCTGGCGATGACATTCGCCTCGTACTCGGTACCCAGGGCGAGTGATGTAAAGTAGCCGGTAAACGAGGCGACCAGGCAGTAGATGCCCGCGGTGTAGTCGATCTTGCCGATAAAGCACATCTCCATGCCAAAGAAAGCTCCGGCAAGGGGCGAACCGAATACGGCGCCAAAGGCCGACGAGATGCCGGCGAGCATGAGGTCGTGATGGTCATGCTTTTTGAGGTGGGCGAGGCTCGAGATGTTGCTGGCGATGGTGCCGCCGATCTGCACCGCGGCTCCCTCGCGACCGGCCGATCCGCCCGTTAGGTGCGTGAGCGTGGAGCACACAAACGTGAGGACGGCCATGCGCATATGGATGAGGCGCGTGCCCAGAGCGGAGTCGATGACCAGGTTGTTGCCGCGCTTGGCGGCAAGACCGTGGTTTTTGTACACCCATGCGGTGGCCATGCCCACAACGGGAAGCAGCGCGTAAATCCACGCATGGTGCTCACGATAGTCGGTCGCGATATTCAGCGAGGCCAAAAACGCCCAAGCGGCAACGCCCATGGCGAGCGAGACGATGACGACGAGTGCGAGCAACTTGGCGCTCGCGAGTAGGTTGCGGGCGTTGCGGCGCGTGTCGGCAGCCAAGAGATGCTCAGAGCGGGTGAGCTGATGCCTGCCTGCCGTGATGACATCGTTCAGGGAGAAAAAGCCGCCATCGTCGAGCGGCTGGGAATGATCCTGCGTTTCGTTTGCGCTTTCGGTTTTGTCGTTATGAGCCATACGTTCCTCTTTTAGGTTGCAACGCAAGCATTATAAAACGCGGTAAACGCGACGAGCCGGTGGGTTGGTTTCCATTCTGTTTCGCGGCCTGCAACCGACAGGTGTATTTGCGGGTACAGGCCGAGTCGCGGTCGTGCGTCGGGGGATTATACTGAGACAAGCATAAAGAATCGGCGCCCCTGTTGTGCGCCGTGGCATTAAGAGGTGCATATGGCAGAGAAACTCATTCCGCTGGAGGACGCGCAGTCGATTGTTCTGTCGCACGTTGCTCCGACCGATCTCGTCGAGATTCCCGTGTGGCAGGCCACCGGTCTTCCCTTGGCCGAGGATGCGGTGGCCGATATCGACATCTCGCCGTTTGCCAACAGCGCTATGGACGGATATGCCGTGCGCTCGGCGGACTTGGCGCAGGCATCTGGCGAGGCGCCGGTGATGCTCGACGTTATCGGACACGAGGCCGCGGGCCATGTGTTTGAGGGCACAATCGGCGCGGGCGAGACAGTCCGCATCATGACGGGCGCGCCGGTACCCGAAGGTGCCGATGCCGTGGTGAAGTACGAGATCGTTGATGTGCTCGACGGT
>CABUGR010000206.1 GCA_902491135.1 uncultured Collinsella sp.
GCACACATCGGCATCGGAGCCCTCGGCAAGACAGCCCTTGCGCGGGTACATGCCAAACACGCGCGCCGGGCTCTCGCTCATCAGGCGGCAAAGGTCCTCGGGGCCCAGCTGGCCCTCAAAGCTCGTGGCAATCGCGACGGGACGATGCTCCACGCCGGGCCCGCCGTTGGGAATCGCGCGGAAGTCGTCGCGCCCGCGGTCCTTTTGCCCGTGCAGGTTAAAGCTGCAGTGGTCGGTCGCAATCGTATCGATCTCGCCGGCCACAAGCGCCTCGCGCAGGGCTGCACGGTCACCCGCATGGCGCAGCGGCGGACTCATCACATACTTGGCACCCGCAAAGCCGTCCTCGCCCTGCTCCAGATAACAGGTGTCGTCGAGCATCAGATACTGGGGGCAGGTCTCGACATAGATATTCTTCTGCCCGCGCGCTTTGGCAGCACGGATGGCCTCGAGCCCCAGCTTGGTCGAAAGGTGCACCACGTTGACCGGAGCGTCCCCGGCCAGGTGCGCCAGATACAGCAGGCGGCTCACGGCCTCACCCTCGCACGCGTCCGGACGGCTGAGCGCATGCCCCTCGGGTCCATGAATCCCCTGCTCGTACACGCGCTTCTGAAGTTCATTCACCAGCGTGCCGTTCTCGCAATGCACGCACAGGATACCGCCCAGGTGCTTGAGCTCCTCCAGCACCTCGAGTGTCTCGGCATCGTCCAAGCGCAGGTGGTCGTAGGCAAAGTAGGTCTTAAACGACGAAACGCCCGCCTCGCGCATAGCCGCGAGATCGGCGCGGTTGCGCTCATTCCACTCGGCGAGTGCCATATGAAAAGCGTAGTTTGCCGTGCAGGTGCCGTCGGCGCGGTGGTGCCACTCGGCAAGGGCATCGGGCATGGTCACGCCGCGGTCGGCCGTGGCGTAGTCCACGATGGTCGTGGTGCCACCGCAGGCAGCCGCGCGCGTGCCGGTCTCAAAGCTATCGGCTGTCCAATCCATGCCGGTCCAGCACTGCATGTGCGTGTGCCCATCGATAAAGCCCGGGAACACCCAACAGTCCGTGGCGTCCTGGACGGTATCGTCCTCGCCCGGCTCAATCGCCGCGGCAATCCGCACGATCTTGTCGCCCTCCATGGCAAGGTCGGCGCGGCGAAGCCCCTGGGGCGTCACGAGCGCGCCGTTTTTGATGATGATCATAATTGCTCCTTATTGATTGATGCAGTTGGCCACGCGATCAAAATACGAGCAGGCGGCAATATGCTCTGTTATGCAGCGCTGTCCCTTGACGGTATCGACGTCCCGCAGCTCGTAGGCACGCGCCTCGACCAGCACCACGTCGGTACGGTCCTTGAGGATCGAACCGCCGCCGTCCTTGCCCTCAAGACACATAAGTGCATCGAACAGTTCCGCCGGAAAGAGCACCGGGCTCGAAGGCTCACCGTTGCACGCAAGACGCACCGGATGCTTGCGGCCACGCTCGTCAAATGCGCGAACCATGGCATCAAAAGAATCCGAACTCACGAGCGGCTGGTCGCCCGGCAAAAAGAGGCAACCTTTCCAGTTGCGTTCGACTCCCCACGAAAGGCCCGCACGGACGCTTTCGCTGCGCAGCCCGCCATCGTGCAGCACGCACGGGCAATGCTTGTCCTCGCAAATCTGGGCGACCTCGGGCCAACGCGTCGAAACCACGACGTCAAAGCCCCGGGGAACCGAATCGATGGTCCGGGCAATCAGCGGCTCGCCATAGATATCGGCAAGCATCTTGTTAGAGCCAAACCGCTTGCCCTCGCCCGAAGCCATAATGACGCAACCAAGTTTCATGGTGATACCTCCCCTGAAACCATCGTACCCATAACTCGCGCCGCGGGCACCCACATCGAAAGCGCTTATCCCGCACGCCCGCGATACAAAAAAGGGGCACCCCGCCGGTTGGCAGAGCGCCCCCTTTACATGGCTTACCTCAACCCGGCTTTAGGCCTGGAGCCAACGGGCGGTGTTGCGCTCGTCGAGGGCCTTGAGGGTAGCGGCGGGATCGGCAACCTTCTGCAGGAACATCATGGCTGCGATGGCGTACGGCTTGTAGCTGGCCTCCTTGTACATGCCCACGCGGTGCATGTCGAAGACGTCGGCGTTGACCTCGCCGTGCTCGCAGGAGACACCGGAGATGTCGGCGGGCAGCGGGTGCATAAAGATGGTGTCCTGGCCGTTGGCAGTCTTCTCCATGAGCTCGGTCGTGGAGCACCAATCCTGATGGGTGGCGTTCTGGGCGAGCAGCTCCTTCTCGAGCGCAGCGATGCCGGCGTCGTCGCCCTCGGCGTACAGATTGGTACGCTTCTCCATGGCGGCAAACGGAGCCCAGCTCTTGGGGATCACGATGTCGGCGCCCTCGAAGGCCTCGGCCATGGTGTTGACCTGCTTAAAGGTGGTGCCGGACTCGGCGGCATAGCCCTTGGCGCGCTCGACGACCTCGGGCATGAGGTCGTAGCCCTCGGGGTGAGCCAGGGTGACGTCCATGCCAAAACGGGGCAGCAGGCTGATCAGCGACTGCGGGCAGGACAGCGGCTTGCCGTAAGAGGGCGAATAGGCCCAGGTAACGGCAACCTTCTTGCCCTTGAGGTTCTCAAGGCCGCCAAACTCGTTGATGAGGTAGAGCATGTCGGCAGAGGACTGCGTGGGGTGATCGGAATCGGACTGCAGGGAGATGAGCGTGGGACGATGATCCAGAACGCCGTCCTCGTAGGCCTGCTGAACGGACTCGGAGACCTCGGCCATGTAGGCGTCGCCCTTGCCGATGTACATGTCGTCGCGGATGCCGATGACGTCGGCCATGAAGGAGATCATGGTAGCGGTCTCGCGGACGGTCTCGCCGTGAGCGATCTGGGACTTCTTCTCGTCCAGGTCCTGCAGCTCAAGGCCGAGCAGGTTGGCGGCCTTAGAGAAGGAGAAACGCGTACGGGTGGAGTTGTCGCGGAACAGGGAGACAGCCAGACCCGAGTCGAAGATCTTGGACGAGACGTTGTTCTCGCGCAGCTCGCGCAGGGCGTCGGCGACGATGTAGAGAGCCTTGAGCTCATCGGTGGTCTTGTCCCAGGTGTGCAGGAAGTCGCTGCCGTACATACCCTTAAAATCGAGGCCGTTCAGCTGCTCGACGAGCTCGGTAAACTTAGCGTCCATGGAAATGTCCTTTCTAAAGATGAAACGATCGTAATGAGTAGATGTGCTCCGGCATGCGCG
>CABUGR010000207.1 GCA_902491135.1 uncultured Collinsella sp.
TGAGCACGTGGTCAGGGTCACCTTCGCGCTCAAAGACCGAGCGCGCTGCCGGCACCGAGATGCACACGCGGGCGGCGTGGGAGTTCATCATCTTGTTGGCCAGGCCCGGAACAGAGTTCTGCTCATGCAGCAGATACGGCACGCCTGCGTCCTTGCACCACCCCAGCAGTGGAACCTCGACATAGGCACCAAAACCGATGGCGGCATCGGGCTTGCCGACCTTTGAGAAATGACTGGCGATCGCACGCTTGGCCTTGTTGACACGCCACAGCGAGGTCAGCGCCGTCCAAGGGCGGGAGCGGTCGAAGCCCGTGACCGTAATGGGCACAAAATCAAACCCAGCCTCGGGGACCAGACGACCCTCGAGCTTGCGCGACTGGCCCACGAACACAACGCGGTGGCCACGGTCACGCAGCTCTTCGGCCAAGGCGAGCGCGGGGTTGATGTGTCCTGCCGTGCCGCCGGCTGCAATAGCAACGGTCATTTTATCGGTCATGGTAGTCCCTTCGTACACGCGGTCCCTGGTCGTCGGTGCGCAGACGTGCCGACGGGCCCGAGTTCAAATCGATTCGATTATATCCGCCGCCCGCGTTGCGAGGGCTGGGGCGCTGCGGACGACCTTGCGGCGCCGTTCGCTGACGCGGGCGGGCTGCCGGCTCGGTCGCAGAGCCATCCAGGACAGTAAAACCGTTACGCGAAGATCGCTCGCCGCGCACGTGGGGCACGCCGGCGGTACTCTCATCCATAACGGCAAAGCTCTCACGGCGGCGGTCATACTCATCGCGGCGGGCGCTCTCGTACGAAACGCGCAGAATCAACCCGGCAAGCATAAGCGACACAATAATCGACGAACCGCCGTAGCTAATAAACGGCAGCGGTTTGCCCGTCATGGGAAACACGTTGAGGATGCCCAGCGCGTTAATCAAAAACTGCACTGCGAGAATGACCGCGGAGCCAGACGCCATAAGCGCGCCCCGGCGATCGGTCGCCTGCTCGGCAATGCGAAACGCCGAGTAGATCAGCATCGCAAACACCAAGAAGAACAGCACGGTTCCGACAAAACCGACTTCCTCGCCAATGATGGCTAGGATGTAGTCATTGTGCGCCTCGGGCAGATACGAGTACTTCATGGTTGAGTTGCCGATGCCACGGCCGAACAGACCGCCCGAGGCAAAGGCCATAATGGCAAGCGTGGCCTGATAGCCGTCACCATACTCGTCGGCCCAAGGGTTCAAGGCAACCTGAATACGCACCATACGGTACGGCTCTGCGACAAGCGCAATCACGATCACGAGAATGCCGAAGATTAGCACGCCGATGATAAATCTGGGGTCGAGACCCGCAAACAACGCCATGCACATGAGGGTCAACAGGATGATCAGGACAGTACCGAAATCGGGCTGGATAAAGATCAGAAAGAGCGAAATGCCCAGGTAGATGCCCATCTTGCGAAGGAATTCGTTGATGTTGCCACCGGGCGAAAAGAAGCGATCAAGCATGATGGCCGAATACGCAATGGCAAATGGCTTTAAAAACTCGGAAGGCTGGAACTGAATACCGGCGATGTTAAGCCAGCGCGTGGCGCCACGGCTGCCGCTGCCCACCAAGAACACCAGAAACAGTAGCCCTATCATGCCTATGAGGAAGATCCTGAGCACATCCTCCCCAAACCAGCTGTCCGGCAAAACGCGCACGATGGCAATCAGCGCCATAACACCGACCACGGCAAACGCGGCCTGTCGACCCAGAAAAAACGTCGCCGAGCCATTCTCGTGCAGCGCCTCGACCGAAGACGCCGAGTACACCATCAGCAGGCCAAAGCACACCAAGGTAAACAGACAGGCCATGAATATCAGACGGGGGCGCATGATACGGGCGGGAACACCGGCAATATAGCGTTCGCTAAACGACTGCCCGCCGCGGCTGGAACGCGGTGTGATGCGCCGTGAGGAAGCACGGTCCGAGTCGGGCCTCCTCATACCTTGTCGGGGGCTCTCCTCTCTCACCGCAACCCCTATTCCATTTGTGATTTCGCTGTAGCGGCAAGCTGAGCCACGTAGTCCTTAAACACGCGGCCGCGCTCCTCATAGCCCGAGAACTCATCGAACGAAGAGCAGGCAGGAGAAAGTAAGATCACGTCACCACGGCTCGAAAGCGAACGGGCAACGTCCACGGCGTCGCGCAGGTCATCCGCCTGGGCGATATCCACATCGCCATCGACATCGGCCTCGTCCATAGCGGCGGTGAAGCGCTCGCGCGCATCGCCAAAGCAGACGACCGAGCGTACGTTGTCCATAACGACGCGCGCGAAGTCCGTGAGCGGCGTGCCCTTATCGTGGCCGCCGAGCAGCAAGATCACATCGTCGTCGGGAAACGCCGTCAGGGCCTTTTCGACTGCATCGGTGTTCGTTGCCTTGGAATCGTTGACGTAGCGCACGCCATCGATCTCGCCACAGGGCTCAACGCGGTGCTCCAGCGGCTGGAACGATGCCAAACCACGGCAAATGCCCTCGGGATCGGCACCGACGGCCAAAGCAGCCGTGGCAGCACATAGGGCATTGATGACATTGTGATGGCCCGAGATCTTGAGCTCGGAAGTGGCGACAAGCTGAGTCTCGACGCCCTTCAGGCGGACGACCAACTTGCCGTCGCGCACAAAGGCGGCGTCTGCACCCTCGGGCTCGTCAAAAGCGACCTTGCAGATGCGGCGGCCCGGCATGTAGATGTACTCATCGAACTCATGGATGCCGGCATCCTCAACGTCGATAACCACGAGGTCGTCGTCGACCATATTCTCGAACAACTTGATCTTGGCAAGCGCATAGTTCTTGTGGCTCTTGTGCCAGCCCAGGTGGTCGGGCGTGATGTTGAGCAGCACCGCCACGCGAGGATGAAGCTCGGCGGTCGTAGCAATCTGATAACTCGACAGCTCGGCCACAAACCACTCATTATGTGCGCGGCCGTCGATCTCGTTCACGGGCGGCTCACCGATATTGCCGACGGCCACGCTGGCTTCACCGGCGGCCTTGAGCAGATAATCAGTCAGCGACGTGGTAGTTGTCTTGCCGTTGGTGCCCGTGATGGCAATCCAATTTTGGGGAGACAAGCGATAGGCAAACTCGGGCTCGCCCATAATCTGAGCGGCATGCTCACGCCCCGCCTTAAAGAAGGACGAGAACTCCGAAATACCCGGGCATGTCACGCACACGTCATAGGCGCCC
>CABUGR010000208.1 GCA_902491135.1 uncultured Collinsella sp.
CGGCGGCATGGATCTGGGCATGGGCGTCACCTACCTCGATCCGGGTTCGTCGCAGATGGGCAAGAAGGAGTCCATCGAGGACACTGCCCGCGTTCTCGGCCGCATGTATGACGGCATCGAGTTCCGTGGCTTTGCCCAGGACGACGTCGAGGAGCTCGCTGCTAAGTCCGGCGTGCCCGTGTGGAACGGCCTGACCACCGAGTGGCATCCCACCCAGATGCTCGCCGACATCCTGACCGTCCAGGAGAACTTCAACTACGACATCAAGGGCAAGACCCTCGTCTTCATGGGCGACTGCAAGAACAATGTCGCTCGCTCCCTCATGGTCGTCTGCTCCAAGCTCGGCATGAACTTCGTGGCCTGCGGCCCCGAGGAGTGCATGCCCGCTGACGACGTCATCGAGGCCTGCAAGCCCATCGCCGAGGCTAACGGCTGCACCATCAAGCTGACCACCGACGTCAAGGACGGCGTCACCGGTGCCGACGTTATCTACACCGACGTGTGGGTCTCCATGGGCGAGCCCGACGAGGTCTGGGCCGAGCGCATCGCTCAGCTCACCCCGTATCGTGTCACCTCCGAGGTCATGGTTATGGCCAACCCGGGTGCCATCTTCCTGCACTGCCTGCCCAGCTTCCACGACACCAACACCACCATTGGCGCCGAGAAGTGCGAGCAGTTCGGCATCACCGAGCAGGAGGTCACCGACGAGGTCTTCGAGAGCCCCGCTTCCAAGGTCTTCGACGAGGCCGAGAACCGCATGCACACCATCAAGGCTGTCATGTACGCCACGCTCAAGTAAGAGCATCTAGCATCTCGCTCGGGGTGTATTGCTGCACACCCCGAGCGGTTTTATCTGGTAATAATCTCGCATCAAGCGGCAGGCACGGCACGGAAGAGCCGCTTCTGGCGAGATCAGTAAATGATTTATGAAGGGGGGATGAGAACTATGACTGAGACCGCTAAGAAAAAGCGCGGTATGCCTTCATCGTTCACCATTCTTCTTGCTCTGCTGGCAATTGTCGCAGTGATTACCGTTATCGTCTCCGGCACGTCCGGCGGCGCGGTTACTGCCGCTCGTCTGAGCGATTTCTGCACCGCCCCGATTAAGGGCTTCGCTGACGCTCTGCCCGTCTGCCTCTTCGTTATGATCTTGGGCGGCTTCCTCGGTATGATGACCGAGACCGGCGCCCTGGACAACGGCATCGCCGTTCTGGTGCAGAAGCTTAAGGGCAACGAGATTATGCTCATTCCCGTGCTGATGCTCATCTTCTCCCTCGGTGGTACCACCTATGGTATGTGCGAGGAGACCGTTCCCTTCTACGCCCTGCTCGCCGCTACCATGATGGCCGCTGGCTTCGACCCCATGGTCGGTGCCGCTACCGTCCTGCTCGGCGCTGGCTGCGGCTGCCTGGGCTCCACGGTTAACCCGTTCGCCGTCGGCGCTGCCGTCGACGCTCTGACCGGCGTTGGCATTGAGGTCAACCAGTCCATCATCATCGGCCTCGGTGCCGTCCTGTGGATTGTCACTACCGCTATGTCCATCTTCTTCGTGATGAGCTACGCCAAGAAGGTCAAGGCTGACAAGGGTTCCACCATTCTTTCGATGCAGGAGCTCAAGGACGCCGAAGAGGCTCACGGCAAGGCTGCTTCCGAGGTCCACAAGGAGGTCAAGCTCACCGGTCGTCAGAAGGGTGTTCTGATTGCCTTCGCCTTCACCTTCGTCGTCATGATCGTCGGCTTCATTCCGCTGGCCGACCTCAACGAGGGCGTCGCTAACTTCTTCGACGCTGGCGCTGTCTACGACGCCGACGGTAACGCCGTCGTCCAGGGCTGGTCTGCCCTGATCACCGGCCTGCCCATTGGCCAGTGGTACTTCGACGAGGCTTCCACCTGGTTCTTCCTTATGGCCGTCCTGATCGGTATCATCGGTGGCCTGTCCGAGAAGCAGATCGTTAACACCTTTATCACCGGCGCTGCCGACATGATGTCCGTTGTTCTCGTCATCGCCCTCGCCCGTGGTATCTCCGTCCTCATGGCTAACACCGGCCTCGACGTCTTCGTCCTCGACGCTGCCGCCAATGCTCTGGCTGGCCTGTCCGGCGTGATCTTCGCTCCCATGAGCTTCCTGGTCTACTTCGGCCTGTCCTTCCTGATCCCCTCGACCTCCGGTATGGCCACCGTCTCCATGCCCATCATGGGACCGTTGGCTGTTAAGCTCGGCTTCTCGCCTGAGGTCATGGTCATGATCTTCTCCGCCGCCATCGGTGTCGTGAACCTGTTCACCCCGACCTCCGGCGCCATCATGGGCGGTCTCGCCCTGGCCAAGATCGAGTGGACGACCTGGCTCAAGTTTGCCCTTAAGCTCATCGTCGCGCTCTCTGTCGTCTGCGCCATCATCCTGACCGTCGCCTGCGTGTTGATCTAAGTACCCAACGGGTACCCCACGGAAACCTTGACGATCCTGTAGAGGATCACCTGGTCATCGTCTGTCCGGTGGGGTAAACCCACCGGTAGACTCCTACCTTTAGCCCCCTTCCGTTCCGTGCGCGGGAGGGGGCGCTCTTGTGTTCCGGCGTTTTACCAAACGCCGGAACCACTCGACGCTGCAAGCCCGCCAGAGCGGCAATCTGACGTTCAATCGTCGGGCATGGCCAAAAGGCCTATGCCCTCCTCTTTCACGTCACCTTGCTCGCTCTGGCGGGCTTTCGCTGACTTTTGCTCCACCTGCGGCGCTGCCATTGTTGGTGTTATGGGGCGGTGCAATGGGGTCAGGTTAGTTTGCACCAAATATGTCCGACAAGAGGTTTGACGGATGTTTGGTTGGTGCCTGTTGATGGTCTGGGTATCGGGGAGGGCGGGCTCCGTTATAATCGCCTAGGACATTAAATGGAAACGGGACGGGAGCCATGTATGCGCCAGGGTTTCGACAACGCGAAGTATATCGAGCTGCAGGCTGCTCACATTAAGGAGCGCATCTCGCAGTTTGGTGGCAAGCTCTATTTGGAGTTTGGCGGTAAGCTGTTCGATGACTATCATGCGAGCCGAGATGCTGTTAGGTTTCTTTTAGAAAAAGGCCATGAATCAATTGGATTTATTGGAGTAGGTGAATATGACGTGGCAGTTGGGGTTGAGCGTAAGAGAGGATATAAAGATGAGTTAATGGCTCAAGGAATAGCAATTGATGAGAATTTAATTCAAATTGGTGATTTCTCTCAGCA
>CABUGR010000209.1 GCA_902491135.1 uncultured Collinsella sp.
TTGGGCCGTGTCGACGATGTCGCATTTTCGCACCTGGAGCGCGCCGACGTGGTGCGCCATGCCTTGGTGGGACGTATCGTCGAGGCATATGATGCTTATGATGACGTGCGCGAGCAGCGCCCGCGCGACCGAAAGGAGTCCCGTTGAGTGTATTGATCAGCAACGATGCCGAGCTCGATACGCTGCTCGATGCCCAGGAGGTGGAGCATATCTGCGAGGTTGTGCTTGCCGCCGAGGGCGTTGAGCGTGAAGTCGAGATTTCCCTTTCGTATGTCGACGAGGACGAGATGCACGAGCTCAACCACGAGTGGCGCGGTATCGACCGCACCACCGATGTGCTCTCGTTTGAATGCGACTCGGCCTTTGACGAGGATATTCCCGCCGACGAGACGCTCGAGCTCGGCGATATCATCTTGGCCCCGCAGGTTATTGCCCGTCAGGCCCCCGGTTTTGGCAATAGCTCCGCTGACGAGTGTCGTCTGATGCTCGTACACGGCATGCTGCACTTGCTGGGCTATGACCATATCGAGGACGACGAGGCCGAGGTCATGGAGGCCCGCGAGGACGCCATCCTGCGCGATCTGGCGTTCGAGCGCGGCGAGGACCCCAAGCTAGTCCACGTCGGCCCCATCACCAACCACGCCCACGACTAGGAGCCGTCTATGATTCCCGGATCGAACAAGGACCATCCGTCCTTCTTAAAGTCGTTTTCCTACGCCATGGAGGGCTTCGTTACCGCCGTCAAGACCGAGCGCAACATCAAGGTCATGCTCGTGGCGGGCGTGTGCACCGTCATTGCCGGCTGTATCGTGGGCCTCGACATTGCCGAGTGGGCCACGATTATCATCTGTTGTGGCCTGGTGATTCACGGCGAGCTGTGCAACACCGCTATGGAGGCTATCGTCGACCTAGCGACCCAGGAGCTCCATCCGCTGGCCAAGCGTGCGAAGGACATCGCCGCCGCCTCTGTTTACATTCTTTCCATCACCGCCGCAATTGTGGGCGTGCTGGTATTTGCCCACGCGCTCGGCTTTATTTAGAAAGGGATTCCCATGTCCGACAATATGCAGTCTGCCGATGAGATTTTGGACGACGAGTCCCTGGACGCGGTGGATACCGAGGAGCTCGAGGAAGTCGAGGAGTTCGACCCGTTTGAGGGCATGAGCGATGAGGAGCTCGACGCCCTGTGCGACGAGGACGACAACCTCGCGGGCTTTGGCGACGTGGAGCCCGGTTTCCGCAGCGGCTTTGTGGCCCTGGTCGGTCGTCCCAACGCCGGCAAGTCTACGCTGCTCAACGCCTGCTATGGCAAGAAGGTCGCCATCACTTCGCCGGTGGCCCAGACGACCCGCCGCCGCATGCGCGCCGTCGTCAACCGTCCCGGCTACCAGCTGGTCTTTGTCGATACCCCGGGTATTCATAAGCCCAAGGACGGCCTGGGATCCGAGCTCAACAAGAGCGCGCTGTTCGAGCTGAACGATGTTGATGTCGTCGCGTTTTTGATTGATGCCACCAAACCGATCGGCAGGGGAGACGCCTGGGTTGCCGAGCGCGTCAGATGCGCCTGGTGCTCACTAAGGCCGATGAGGCCGACCCCGCACAGGTCATGGAGCAGCTCAAGGCAGCCCACGAGCTCATGGAATATGACGACGAGATCGTGACGTCGTCGGTCAAGAACTTCAACGTCGATGCCTTTATCGAGACCGTTGCGCACTTTTTGCCCGAGGGTCCGCGTTGGTTCCCCGAGGATATGGGTACCGACGCTTCCGACGAAACGCTCGTTGCCGAGTTTGTGCGCGAGAAGGTCTTGCGCCGCACCCGTGATGAGATCCCGCACTCCGTTGGCGTGATCTGCGATGCACTCGAGCAGACCAAGAAGGTACTGCGCGTGCACGCCACCATTTACGTCGAGCGCGAGGGCCAAAAGGGCATCATCATCGGCAAGGGCGGCGAGATGATCAAGCATATCGGTATCGACGCCCGTCGCGATCTTGAGCGTATCTTTGGCACGCAGGTCTTTTTGGAGCTGGACGTGAAGGTCAAGGCCGGCTGGCGTGACGACGAGGCCCAGATTCGCCGCTTTGGCTACAACGCCGAGGACTAAGGGCGCGCGGCGCGCATGGCAGGCTCCCGGACATATCGCACGAAGGTACTCGTCCTCGACAAGACGAAGCTCAAAGAGACGGACTTGATCCTGACGATGCTTGACGAGCAGGGTCGGCAGGTTCGTGCCGTGGCAAAGGGCGCCCGCAAACCCGGTGGACGCCTGGCTGCGCGCTGCGAGCTGTTCTGTACCGTCGATATGCTGCTTGCGCATGGACGGTCGCTCGACGTGGTTTCCCAGGCCGAGCTTATGGAGGCGCCGCTCGGCGTTGCGCCCGATTACGAGACGACATGCGCCGCAAGCGCGATCGCCGAGGTCGCGCGCGTGTGCTCGTTCGAGGACGCCGAGGACCCGTTTACCTTTGCTATCACGCAGCGGGCGCTCACGCTTGTCGGCAGCGGGCTCGACGCGGCACATATGGACCTACTTGTGGCGGCATATGTCTTTAAGCTGCTATCGCACGTTGGCTATCGTCCCGATTTTTCGGCCTGTGTGCTGTGCGGAGACCCCATGCTGTCGTATTTTTCAGCCCAGGCGGGCGGTCTCATGTGCGGGTCGTGCGCGTCGAGCGTTCCAGGTGCCGAACTGGTGTCGACCGGTGAGACCGCATGGCTGCGCGCCCTCATGTCCATGACCTTCGATGCGCTCATGGCCGAGCGAATCGACCCGCATACGGCGGCATTCCTGCTCGGGCTTTCGCATGTTTGGGCTGCGACGCACACCGATCAGCGCCTCCGCGCGATGGAATTCATGTTGGGTCGGTGATGATGCGCAGGCGCGGGCTGCTTGTGGTAACATACCGACCTGTTGGTACCTCGACCTTGGTTGTTCGCTCCACCGGCGGCTTCCCAGTCCGAGGCGAATCGAGTCGCCCGTGGGCGACGCAAAACGAAAGGTGAAACAATGACTGTTTCCAAAGAGCGCAAGGCGGAGCTGACTGCCCAGTTCGGTAACACCCCGGTCGACACCGGCAACCCCAAGGTTCAGGTCGCCATCCTGTCCGAGCGCATCAAGGAGCTGACCGAGCACATGAAGTCCCACCAGAAGGACTTCCACACCCGTCGTGGCCTGCTCATGCTCGTCGGCCGTCGTCGTCGTCTTCTCTCCT
>CABUGR010000210.1 GCA_902491135.1 uncultured Collinsella sp.
TGCCGGCCTGCAGCAGCCCCAAAACTTGATAGCGCTCGACATCCATTGCCTGATAGTCGTAGACCGAGTACGTGTTGACCTCAGCCCAGGAGTGATCGGTGTTCTCGGAACTGTTGCCGCGCGAGACGGTCAGGTACATGGTCACGATGCCTGAGTCGTCGTAGACCTCGTACAGGTCATCTTTGTCGCGCAAATGCTTGGACTGGTCGAATGCATTGGCCTTTTTGATCTTGCCCTGCTTTTTGGCCTTTGTGGTCGAGGATTCGTCCTGAGACGAGCAGCCCGAAAGCAGCAGCGCACCGGCCGCCGCCTCGATCAGGCGGCGGCGAGACATCATCTTATCGATCATCAGAACCTCCCCAATGGTTACGGTACACGCGAACTACTGCGCGCTCAAACGCGCCATGTGGCTCCCGCTCCATGCGCTGTTCCTCATAGCGCACCTCAACATGCTCGAGCATGCGGCCCAACTCGGTAAACCAGCCTTCTTTGTCTGTCGCCACGATGGGCTGTTGACTCAGGATACGATACGGCAAGTTGGCAGTATAGGTATCGAGTCGCAGCAGCGCCACGATAAAAAAACCCGCTGCGCCCAGCAAAAAGCCAAAGCCGTAAAACTGCGCGGGAAATGCCAGCGAGATACCCGTCGCCAGCCCCGCCACACCCGCAAACAGACCAGAGGCAATCACGGCACCCCTGTAGTCGGTAAAGTACAACAAGATCAACAGGATCGTGTTGCCCACGGCATATAGGCCGTAGCCCACGCACAGCGTGCGAAAATAGCCGTGCATCAGGTTGTTAAAGCCCAACGGTAGGGCCGACAGCACCGTGGTCTCGAGCGAGATGACCGCCGCCGTCACAAACAGCTGCTTGAGCGCACAAAACCGCAGTTCCCGGTTGAGCGTGGCGAGCATTTCCTCCTCGGCAACCACAATGTCGCCCACCACGCCACCGTCGTTAAACAGGCTGTAGTAGTTGCGGTAGCACGGATAGAAATTGACCTCGACCGACACCACAAAGTTGACGGTCGTGACCAGGATGGTCAAAAACGCGATGAGCGCCGGCACATCGTGGTAGGGCGCGCCATAAAACAACCCCTTGACCTGCACGCCGATGGGCCCAGCCCAAATGATCACCAAGTGCGCAAAGAGGCCCAGGTTGGTAAACAAGCCCGTCAACGCCAGCGGCATATACTGGTCCAGCCAGCGCAAAAAGAGCCAGGGGCCGCAGTCGCTCTGCGGAAAATACCGATACAGCAGCACCACGTCCCAGATGAGCATCACCCCATAGCCCACGGCGATCGAAGCCAGCAAACTCTCCACCGGCGGCAGGCCCAACGTCAGCGCAACAAGCGCGCATACGCAAGCCACGGCAATCGCGCAGGCAAAACTATACAGAATGCCGCGGTAGTCCTTAATGGCCGTAAGGTAGCCCATGCCGTTCCAGTTGACAGCCACAGACACAGCAGCCCCTGCAGCAGCGTGGCGCCCGAGAACAGCAAAAAGACGCCGTAGAGCACGGTGCCCACGACGAGCATGATGGCATTGGAACCCCAAAACGAGGGCAGAATCTCATCCTCGCGCTCGGCAAACAGCATATCGGCCAAAAAGCGCGTGACCGGCATGGAGAAAAAACTCGACAGCATAAGCGACGCCAGCAGCGTATAGGTCACCATGCAAACCAGCAGGTCCTGGCTGGCACGGTCCACGCCCCACATACCGCACAGCACCAGAATGCCCACCTGCAGCAACACGCCCAGGAGCATAGGCCCCGTACACACGATGCCGGCGTAGCCATAGGCGCGCATGGTGGCAAACAGGCCTTTGCGCTTAAACAGGCGCTTGAGTTCAAAACCGATTCCGGCCATGGGCTACACCTCCTTCTTGGGCAAATCGAACGCACGCGCCGTCTCGTCGTAGAGCGCACGGTAGTTGGCAAGCATCTGCTCATGCAGGTAAAACGTGGCCACGCGGCGCTGCCCGCGCTCCCCCATCTCCAGACGACGGGCACGACTCGCGCACATGCGCTCCATGGCATCGGCCAAACCCTTGCGATACATGGGCGGGCATACAAACCCGGCAATGCCAAAGTCGTCGCCCGGTGCGCCCTCCAGCAGCTCGCGACAGCAACCGACCTCGGTCGTCACACAGGGGCGACGCGCGGCGAGCGACTCCAGCACGCTGAGCGGCTGGCCCTCGGAGATGCTCGTCAAAATGGTAAAGTCGAGCTTTTCCATGTACTCGACCACGTTGACGCGGCCGGTAAAGATCAGGTCGCGCACGCCCAGGGTTTCGACCAGCGCGTGGCACTCGGCGCCGTACTCCTCGTCGTCCACGCCGCCCATGATGTGCAGGCGCACCTTGGGCAGGCGCTCGTGCAGCTCAAAGAAGGCATAGATCATGGTCTTGACATCCTTGATGGGCGCAAGGCGCACCACCGCGCCAATATCCACCCAGCCGTCATCGGTCTTTAAGGGAATATCCTTAAAGCGATCGAACTGGATGCCGTTGGGGATGACCAGGCATTTGTCCGCATCGCAGCCCATATCAATCTGCGTCTTGCGGGCGTTATGGAACAAACTCGTCACGCGGAAGGCGCGGCGGTAGATCTCCTCCGAAAGCAGGTAGAAAAAGCGGATCCAGCGGTCCTTAAACGACGGCACCACCCAATCGGCGCGAATGATCTCTTCCTCGCGCTCGCGGGTATAGATGCCATGCTCGGTCAGCAGCACCGGCGCATGGTGAACGCTTGAGCCCAGGCAGGCGAGCAGGCCACCGTAGCCGGTCGAGATGGCATGGTACATATCGGCCACCGGCACCTCGCTGCCCAACAGGTAGAGCACGGGCAGCAACATGGAGCGCATGGTGTGGAATGCATCGGCAAAGGGCGTGTAGGGATACTCGGCCAGGCACACGTCACGAAAGATATCCATAAACGTGCGGCTCTGCAAAAACGAGAGCGGATGCACGCGACGGCGGTGGAAGATATCGAATAACACGTCCCAGTCCGGATTGGAGAGCGAAACCAGACGGCGTAGCGCCTCGCGCTCACGGTCGTTAAAACTGGCTTCATGTTGCTCGCCCGAAAGCCGCAGGGCATCGTCCAGGAACACCTCGTGCACCTCGACCACGTTGCCGGGCAGCTCGTAGACAAACTTGCCACGGTCGGCAGCATGCGCGCCGATCACCCACAGCACAAACTC
>CABUGR010000211.1 GCA_902491135.1 uncultured Collinsella sp.
TAATCTGCTGATCGTCAAAGTGATGGCAATAGCGGTAGGCGTGGCGGTCGTTTTGCCAGCCAATGAGGTGGTCGCCGGCTTCAAACTGCGCGGAATCGTAACCCTCAAACGGCGGGGTGAGTTCGGCGCGGGCTTCGGCGCGAACGGCCTTGCGCGCCATGCGCTCGTCGTTCATGAACTCCCAAAAGCTGATGGCGATGATGCCGCCCGGGCGCGTCTGGCGCACCAGGGCGTCGAGCACACGTACGCGGTACTCGCACGATGGCACGTGGTGCATAAAGCCAAAGCAGACCGAGATGTCGGCGAGCGGGGCGTCGAAAAGCACGTCGGGTGTCTCGGCGGGGTTGAGCTTCATGAGGGCGTCGAGCACGTCGAGTTCCTGGAAGTGCAGGTTGGGAATGCGAAGCGCGTGGCCATGTGCATCGATAGCCAGGTCTTGGCACGAGTCGACACCATAGAACTCAAACGGGCAGCTGGCATCTGCCGAGGGGTTTGCGCCGTCGACGCCCTTGGCGGCAAGTGCGCCGCCGGCGGCAAAGTTCTCGAATCGCATATTGCCGCAGGCAAGATCGAAGACGCGGACGGGATGCTCGATCGTGACGACGTCGAGCTGTTCGAGCGCGATGTCCATGGTGCGCACCCAGCCGGGCCACGGGGCCTGGCGCGTATCGGAAAAGGAAGCGGAGTGCTCGCGATAGAACGTATTGTTGAGCTGGATGAGCGATGAGGCGAAATCGCGGTTCACGGCGCGGAACTCCCTCCGTTGGCGGTGCGGAATAAACAGTACGACCATACTACCGTTAACGCCGCAACGGGGACAACCGAGCCGTGGGTCGTTGCTTTGTTTGGACACATTTCCGCAGCTCATATGTGCCCGCAACCGCCGGTTGTCAAAAATCTCACTAGAATAGGTGGCATGCTTTTGGCGGTGGCGGATAGATTTTTAACTGTGCAAGGCGCCTTAAGAACAAAAACGGTCCGGCGGCACGGCTGGCATCACATAGGAGGAACCATGAATGTAGAAACTGCGCAGCGGCTCGCCGACCTTCGTCGCAGCAAGGGTTTTAGCCAAGAAGGGCTGGCGCGAAAGCTAGGGCTGTCGCGCCAGGCGGTCAGTAAATGGGAGCGTGCGGAGAGCTCGCCCGATACCGAGAACCTGATCTCGCTCGCCAAGCTCTATGGCGTGAGCCTGGACGAGCTGCTCAATCCGAGCGATGAGATTGAGGACGATATCGAGTTTGAGAATGAGGACCGCGCTCGTCAGCGCGAGGCC
Source organism: uncultured Collinsella sp. (assembly GCA_902491135.1). Taxonomy (GTDB): domain Bacteria; phylum Actinomycetota; class Coriobacteriia; order Coriobacteriales; family Coriobacteriaceae; genus Collinsella. The sequence continues at coordinate 1,274 of CABUGR010000211.1, forward strand.
GAGGCGGCAGAGCGCGCACGCACCCATGAGGCGGCGGCACGAGCTACCGAGGCGGCAACACAGGCGAGTGACGCCGCCGCCAAGGCGGCGCAAGCGGCAAGCTGGAGTGCACAGGCCGCTAATGCCGCTACGGCGCAGGCGACGAGTGGCGGCGCAGTTGGCTCGACTCCGGTGAAGGGCCCGTTCCAGTCGTTCCCGTATTGGGCCGTGTGTTGGCTGCTGTTCTTTTTGCTGATGTTCCTGTTTGGTGCCGGCCCCTTTGCCGCGCTGATCTTCTTTACGATTCCCATCTATCACTGGGTGGCGCGTGCGCTCGATGGCGATTGGGCGCGCGGAGATATTCAGGTTGGTTCGGCGCCGGTGGTCGCTAGGGCTCAGGATGTTTCCGCTCCGGTTGATACTGACGTGGCTACCGTGACCACCGCTGACCCGATCGCCAAAGAGGGTGATGAATGATGAAGCTTTCGCATGAATCCAAGGTACGCTTGGGCGTTGGCATCGGAGCGTTTGTGCTCATCATCGGGCTTGTCTTTGGCGTTTCGCGGACATTGATTCATTTTGATGGCCCGTGGGATCTCGACGATGTTGTATCCGGCTTGTCTGGTATGGACGATGCGCTTGACGAGGACGATCTTTTGGATAGCGGTAACTATTCCGCTCGGCCTCAACAGCTTTCGAGCGAAACGTTTGATGCCGACGCGTTCACATCGCTTGATTTGGACGTGACGTCGGGCACGGTCGAGGTCAAACACGTTTCCGGCGGGCCAGTGCGCGTAATTGAAAGCGGTCGCGTGGCAACGGGGACCGTTGCCTTCGATGCGGCAACCCAGAACCTGGCCGAAATCAAGGGTTCTACGCTCAAGATTCGCCAGTTCGATTGCGATGACGAGCGCGCCATTGACCGCACGGTTACCGTCGAACTGCCGCGCGATGTTGCCGATAACATGGTGGGCATCACAGCGAATGTGGGATCGGGTGATCTGACGGTCGCGGGCATTGCGTGTCATGACCTCAACCTGACTTTGGACTCGGGAGACGTCGAGTTTACGGGTACCGTGACCGATACCCTGAATGCCGAGGTCGGTTCGGGCGATGTGACGTTCGAGCTTTACCAGGCCCCCACGAAGTCGATGGACGTGAGTGTGGGCTCGGGCGATGTGGAGATGACGGTTCCGAACTCGACGGGCTTTAAGGCGAGCCTCACCTTGGGCAGCGGCGACTTCGAGAGCGATTTCCTTCCGCTTGGCTACGACGGCGAGACCATTTTGAATCTTGAATTCGATAACGGTGACAAGTCTGCCACGTATCGTTTTGAGGTCGGTTCGGGCGACATGTCGTTTGATTCGGAGTAGTGAGGCAGACGAAAGCCTAGGCGAAGATATAGACGCGCTGTTTGATGAAGGCGCCGAAGCCGAGATCGGCTCCGGCGCCTTTGCCTTTACAATGGGGGCATGGAACAGATTATCTTGAACATACTCGAGGCTCTGCGTCGCGGCGAGACCGTGGATGACAAAGCGCTCGTCAAACTGATACATGCCGAGGCGCGCCGTGAGGGTGCCGACAAACGCGATTTGGCCAAGCGCCGTCTGCTGCCGTTCTACCAGCGGGTTAAACGTGAGGAGCCGGCTCGTTGGGCTGGGTGGAATGTCGATGCCGGGTTGGAGCGTCAACTGCTGCAGGTGCTGCGTATGAAGCCGCGCCGAACGGCTTCGGGCGTGGCGACCATTACCGTCATCACCAAGCCGTGGCCGTGCTCGGGCGATTGTCTGTTTTGCCCCAACGATCTGCGCATGCCCAAAAGCTATCTGCACGCCGAGCCGGCGTGCGCCCGTGCGGAACAAAATTGCTTTGACCCGTATCTGCAGGTGAGCGCCCGTTTGACGGCGCTTTCGCAAATGGGGCATGCAACCGACAAGATCGAGCTCA
>CABUGR010000212.1 GCA_902491135.1 uncultured Collinsella sp.
CCTCGGCAGTCGAGGGCCAGCCGGTTTCTGCCAGCTATGAGCGCCTTGAGTTCTTGGGCGATTCCATTTTGGGCGCCGTGGTCGCACGCTCCCTGTTTGAGTCCTATCCTGAGTTTGACGAGGGCAAGCTCACGCGCCTGAAGGTATCGCTTGTCTCGGGCGCTACGCTGTCTGAGGTTTCTCACGAGCTGGGCATTGACGACATCATCATCTTTGGTGCCTCTGAGACCGGTACCGGTGCGCGCGGGCTGCACTCGGCGCTCGAGAACGTCTACGAGGCGCTCGTGGGCGCACTGTACCTGGATGCCGGCTGGGATGCCGCAGCGGAGTTTATCCATCGTACGCTTAAGCCGCATTTGGCTTCCGAGCGTGCCGAGCATCCTGCGAACCCCAAGTCTTTTTTGCAGGAGTGCGTGCAAGCCGACGGTCACGAACCCCCGGCGTATAAGCTCGTTGGCTCCGAGGGCCCGGCGCATGCGCCCACCTTTACCGCCGTGGTTTTGATCGATGGCATCCGTCTGGGTCGCGGCTCCGGCTCCTCAAAGAAAGAAGCCGAGGGAGCCGCCGCGCTCGAGGCGCTTGACCGCATGGGCTACACCACCAACGGCGTGATTCTCAACAAGAAGCCTGTTTAAGCGAGGAACCGTGTATCTCAAGTCCCTCACGCTCAAAGGGTTCAAGTCGTTTGCCGACCGCGCCCATATGACGTTTGAGCCGGGCCTGACCGTCATCGTCGGTCCCAACGGCTCGGGAAAATCGAACATCTCTGACTCCATCCTGTGGGTTCTGGGCGAGCAGAGCGCCAAGCAGCTGCGCGGCCAGGCCATGGAGGATGTCATCTTCTCGGGCTCGTCGGCTCGCAAGCCGGTGGGTGTCGCCGAGGTCACGCTGGTGCTCGATAACTCGGACCATATGCTGCCCGTCGATTTTGACGAGGTTGCCATCACCCGTCGTATGTATCGCTCGGGCGAAAGCGAGTACCTCATCAACTCGAGTCCGTGCCGCCTGATGGACATTCAGGACATCCTGCACGATTCGGGCCTGGGCAAGGATACGCATTCCATCATCAGCCAGGGCAAGCTCGACGCCATTTTGCAGAGCCGCCCCGAGGAGCGTCGCGCCCTCATCGAGGAGGCCGCCGGCATCTCCAAGCACAAGCGCCGCAAGGAGCGCGCGCTCAAAAAGATTAAGTCGATGGACGAGCACCTGACGCGTGCCCGCGACATCAATAAGGAAATCGCCCGTCAGTTGCGACCGCTGGAGCGTCAGGTCGATCGCGCACGCAAGTACAAAGAGCTGTCCTCTCGCGCGAACGAGCTTACGCAGATGCTGGCCGTCGACGAGCTGCGTTCGCTGCAGTCGCAGTGGAACGATCTGGAGAGCCGCTCCAAGGAAGGTGCCGCCGAGCTTGAGCTTGCGCAGTACCGCTTGGGCGAAAAGGAGCGCGAGCTCGAGAAGCTCCAGGTCATGCTCGAGGAAAAGGGCCTGTTTGTGGGCGACCTGGGCGAGCAGCGCCGTCATATGCAAGATGTGGTCGGCCGCATTAACTCCGACATGCGCCTGCTCGAGGAAAAGGGCCACAACATGGTGTCGCGCCTGTCTGACATTCGCGGTCAGATCTCGAGCTCCGAGCATCAGCGTCGTCGCGTGGTCGAGGAGCTCGAGGACGCGCGTGCGCAGCTTGAGGAAGTGACCGGCGCGCACATGCAGGCCCAGGAGGACGTTGACGCCGCCGGTCCTGCCGCTGCTGAGCTCCACGAGCGTCGCGTGGCGCTCGACAATCAGATTTCGCAACTCACGCGCGAGCAACGCGATGTGCAGCGCGTGGCCGATAATGCCGCGCTCGAGCTCGCCAAGGTGAAGGATTCCTTGAGCAATGCCGAGGTCGAGGACAACATGTATGCCTCGCGCCTGGAGCAGATCGATGAACAGCTCGAGGAGGTCACGGCCTCGCTCGAGAGCCGTCGCGACCGCGCCGAGGAGCTTGAGGGCGCTCTTGAGGAAGCGCGCCAGGCTCAGGTCGATGCGCGTGAGGCCACCGAGGCGGCACGCGCGGCCCTGAAGGACCTGCGTGCCCGCGAGAGTGAAGAGCGCAACAAGTTATCCGAGGTGCGCTCGGAGCTTGCCAGCCAAAAGAAACTCGATGCCCGCATGGCCGACAGCTCGCCGCTCGTGAGCCGTCTGGTGGGCGCGCTCGGCGACGATGTCTTGGGTCGTCTGGGTGACGTGCTCGAGGCCCCGCGCGAGCTTGAGGGCCTGGTTGAGCAATTGCTCGCCGGCGATATCGATGCGCTGCTGTTTGACGATACGTCCTCGCTTGAGCGTGCCGGTCGTGCCGCTCTGGACCAGAAGAAGGCCTCGGGTGAGGCGCTGCTGGTGGCGCGCGGCGTGAGCGGCTCTGCTGCCGCCGAGGGCGCTGCCGGTTCGCGTCTGGTCGATCGCCTTTCCGTGCGTGCCGGTTATGGCCCGATTGTCGAGGCGCTGCTTGGCGGCTATTACGTGGTCGATGACTTGGCTGCCGCGTTGGCCGCGCCTGTCGTTGACGGCGTGACTTACGTGACCCCCGATGGCGCCCGCGTCGCCTGCGGCGGCCTGGTGCGCGTGGGCCTCGATGCCGGCGAGGCCTCGGGTGCTCTGGAGCGCAAGCGTCGCATTCGCGAGCTGGAGGGCCTGGAGCCCGATTTGGCTGCCGTGTTTGAGCATGTTTCGAATCAGGTCGTCGAGGCCAATGCGGCCGTTGAGGAAGCGCGTGCCGCTGAGGGCGATGCCGCCGGCGAGATCGCCCGTCTTGAGGGCGAGCGCCGCTCGCTGCTCTCCGAGATCGGCCGCTTGGAGCAAAGCGCCAACAATGCCGAGGTCGAGCGCGTGCGCATCTCCAAGCGCCGCGAGCAGGCCTCCGAAGCCGTTCGCGCTGCGCGCCCGCGCGTTGACGAGCTCACCCGTTCGCGTGACGAGGCTCGCGCGCAGGCAAGCAATCTGGGGTTGCAGATTGCCGAGGCCAACGACGAACTCGACCGCGTTCGCCGTGACGATTCCGAGGCTGCCGGCAAGCTCGCCGACGCCAAGGTTCGCCTAGCCCAGACGAGCGAACGCCTGCGTTCGCTGAAGGGCCGCGTGCCCGACCTGGAGCATCGTCTTGAGGGCATCGACCGTCGTATCCGCGGAACACGCCAGGCTTCGCGCTCGCTCGAGCTGCT
>CABUGR010000213.1 GCA_902491135.1 uncultured Collinsella sp.
CAACAGCAACGCCAAGTCGCAGCCCGGGCGCACGCGCAACCAGCGGTCGGCAAGCGCAGCCGAGCCGCTGCGCCGCGGGTCGACCACGATAATCTTCGCCCCACGGCGACGGGCATCGTTGAGCGCATCAACAGCCCCCATCGTCGACGAATCGACAATGGAGCGCCCCAGATACATGATGCAATCGGTATGCGCCAGGTCGGAGGCGGGGCTGTAGCCCAGACTGTGCTCCCAGCCGGTAAGTCTGCTTACCTCGCAGGCGCCGTCGGCACCGTATACGTTGGGCGAGCCCAGCGCATGCATAAAACGATACGCCCAGTAACGGTCGAACGAGGGCACGCCGAGCGTCATGCCCAGCGCGCGCGGACCATGCCCGTCAACAATCCCCAAAAGGCGCTCGGCAATCTGGGCAAACGCCTCGTCCCAGGAAATCGCATCGAACCCCGAGCCATCAGCTCGTCGGCGCATGGGGTGCACAATGCGATCGCGCTCGTCAAACGGCATTGCCAGGCGATGCCGTCCGCGGGCACACAGGGCACGCGCCGCGCACGGATGCCCTGGCACCGGCAACTCGGCCGCCACGCGACCGTCCTCAACTCGTGCCGCAAAGGCGCAATCGGCATAGCATCCCCCGCATGTGGTCACCACGGCGCGACCGTCACGCTTCACAGCAGATGCCATCTCGATTACCCCTTTCACAAGCCAAACACAACAGGCCAACAGCCCGGGAACGAGCCCCAGGCCAAAAAAGCCTCCCGCACGGCAACGCCCCGCGGGAGGCCCAACGTCAAACAGACGGTATCTTACGCCTCGGACTTCTTGGCGTAGATAAACCAGTAGCCGAGCGCGACCAGAACCGCGCCGCCCACGATGTTGCCCAGCGTGGCGGCGGACAGGTTAAACGCAATGCCCGCAGCGTTGAGTGCATCGGCGCCGGCGACGTCGGCACCGTAGCCGCATGCATGCATCACGGCACCCATGGGCAAAAAGTACATGTTGGCGACGCAGTGCTCAAAACCGCAGGCCACAAAGGCGGCGATGGGCAGCAGAATGCCCACAACCTTATCGACCACGGTCTTGCCGGCGGTACCGATCCACACGGCCAGGCACACAAAGATGTTGCACAGGATGCCGCGGAAGAAGATCGTCACCCAGTCGATCGTCACCTTGCCGGCGGCGACGCTCACCATGGAGTTGGCGACCGCCTCGCCGTTGAGTTTATAGATGCCGGCCATGTACACCAAAAAGACGATGAACAGAGCACCGACAAAATTGCCGACCCACACGACGACCCAGGCCTTGAGCATCTGGACCAGGGTGATCTTTTTGCTCTTGAGTGCGCAGACCATAAGCGAATTGCCAGTAAACAGCTCGGCGCCGCACACCAGCACCAGCACCAGGCCCAGGCAAAAGCACAGGCCGCCCACGACGCGCTGGGCGCCCCAGCCCAGCGTGCTATCGCTCAAGAACACGGTAAAGAACAGGCCGCCGAAGGCAATGAACGCGCCGGCGAACATCGCCAAAACAAAGGCCTTTGCGACCGGCAGGTTAGCCTTGGTCACGCCGGCGGCCTCGGTCTTGGCCTCGATCGCGGCGGGCGCCAGGCAATCGGGAGCGGGGTACTCCGCCTTGGAATCTGCCATGTCAATCACTTCTTTCCTAATCAGCAGGGACAAGCGCTCCTATTGCTCTTGTCCCAAGCGGACAAAGTGGGAAAAGTCGTTGGCGGCCACGGCGTCGTACACGGCGTCGACGGCGTCAAAGACCTCCGGGGACATAGGGTTGTAAAACTCCGTATCGCCCGGCTGAATCCCTATGAAGACGATATCTTCGCACGATTGCTCGATTTCCTCGATCAGAATCGACAAAGGGAGCGAATGCGTGGTGAACATCGACTTGCGGGCCACATCGCGCTTATCGAGCAGGCGGATAGACCCGACGGGCAGCGCCATGTCGGCGGCATCGACCAAGACCAGGCGAGGCGGACGCTCGCGCTTGACCTCGATGATGTCGTCCTCGGGCGTTTGGCCACCGTCGATGGTGTACCAACCGGCAATGGGCGCGTCCTCCATCTTCTTGGAGAGCACGGGGCCGGCGGCATCGTCGGCACGCAGCACGCTTCCCGCCGTGAGCACGATACCCGCAAACGGGGCGCCGTTCACACGTCCATCCACAACGCGACCCATTACTGCAACCTTCCCGTCAGGTACACGCCCGACACATCGCGCACGCGCTCAACCAGATCGCGAAACTTCATCAGAAACGCGACCTGCTGGGCATGCAGGCCAAAGTCGTCGTCGAACACCGAGATGCCGGCCTTGGCCGAGCCGCGAAAACCGCGCTCGTCGAGCAGCGTGTCGCAGGCCTCGAGCAGCGACGGCACCGCCGCCTTGTCAAGCTGGCACTCGCCAAAGGAGCGGATGGCCTCGAACTTGGTCTTGGCCTCCCCCTCCGGCAGCGCATCGACGAGCGAATAGAAGACATCCACCGGCCCCGACAGGCGCGGCTCAAAGCAATCGAGCACGCCGGTGTGGTGGCCCACGGCGAGCGTGTAGTACAGCACGTCGCAGGCCTCCTGGGGAACGTCTTCCTCGGTCTCCACAAACTTACGCGTGAGCTCATAGAAGACCACCTGGTCGGGCGCATGGCCCAGGCAGGGGTCGGCGACGCCCTCGGCGGCCTCGTCGCTTGCGCGCGAGGCATCGCCAAAGGAGCCGCCGAGCATACCGGGACCCGCAAAGTAACCAGAGCGGTCCGTGAGCTCCATCTAGTGACCTCCGGCCAGCACCAGATCCTGCAGCGCCGAGTAGACCTCAACGCGGCGCGGATCGTCCTGCTTGTCGATGAGCAGCGCCATGGCACCTCGGATATCACCCTTGGGCGCGCCCTCGAGCGTATCCATAAACTCGTTGGCCAGGTCGCGGCCGTAACGGTAGCCGCTCATGGCGCGAGCCTCGCGCTCGATGGCAACGCGCAGCTTGTACGGCACGCCGGGGTGCAGGATATCGGCCTGCTCGCCGGCAGCCTCCACCGTGGTCTCGGCATGGAGCTTTTGGTCCAGCAGGCCAAGTGCCATGGCAAAGCCGTAGACGGTCTGCGCGGGGCTGGGCGGGCAGCCGGGGATGTAGACATCGACCGGCAGAATCTTATCCGTGCCGCCCCAGACGCAGTAGTTGTCGTAGAAGA
>CABUGR010000214.1 GCA_902491135.1 uncultured Collinsella sp.
GCTGAGACGTTCGATAACCTGGCGACCGCCTATGCCCGCGCCGCGCACATCTCCAAGCCCGAGCTGGGCGCGGAGTACGACCGCGCCCTGATGGGCGAGGTCGAGCTCGCGCTTGCCGATGCCTCCGAGGCTGCTCAGACCGCTGTCGACGCCGCCCTTGCTGCCGAGGATTACCCGGCCGCATTTGCCGCCCTTGCCGCCCTGCGCGCCCCCATCGACCGCTTCTTCGACGAGGTCATGGTCATGGATAAGGACGAGCAGCTTCGCGATAATCGCCTTAAGCTGCTCAACCGCTTCGAGGCCGTTTTCTCCGGCATCGCAAACATCGGTGAGCTTGCTCGCAAAAAGTAAGCCAGCCTGCGCATAAGCGCAAAAGGAGCCCCGCATGGATTGCCCGGTCACCGCTCGTCCCACCGTTATCGTTATCTCCGACTCGCTCGGTGATACCGCTTGTGAGGTGGTGCTTGCGGCGTCCGGGCAATTTGATGAAGGGGCTTTTCGTCTCTTGCGCCTGCCCAAGGTGAACTCGGTGGAGCAGGTCAAGTCGTTTGTGGGTCCGCGCGTCGATGCCGATCATCGCGATATTGCCGTGTTCCACACCATTGTCGATCCGGCGCTTCGCGCCCGTGTGCTCGATTACCTGGGCATGCTGCATATCCGTTCGGTCGACCTGATCGGCCCGACTCTCGCCGTGCTGTCGTCGCTCATCGGTGTGCCGCCCAAGGGCGTTGCGGGCGTGATTCACAAGACCGATGACCGCTATTTCCATCGTATCGAGGCCATGGAGTATTTCGTTGAGCACGATGACGGGCGCGGCTGCGACGATCTGTCGGGTGCCGATATCGTGCTGCTGGGCGTATCGCGTACGTCCAAGACGCCGCTGTCGATGTATTTGGCCTATCAGGGCTACAAGGTCGCCAATGTCCCACTGGCGCATGGCATGGAGCCGCCCAAGTCGATTTACGAGGTCGACCCGATGCGCCTGTTCGGCCTGATTTCGACCGTCGATGTGATTTCCGAAATTCGCGATAGCCGCTTGGGCGATGACTACGCTCGTGCCGTTGCCGGCTCCTATGCCGAGCCTGAGAGCGTGCACAGCGAGCTCGAGGAAGCCCGTGCGCTCATGAAGCGCCTAGGCTGCTTTGTGGTGCGTACCGACGGCAAGGCCATCGAGGAAAGCGCAGCCGAGATCATTAGCCACTTGGAGGAAATCCAAGAAGCCCGTGCCCGCCGCGCCGCCCGTCGAGCCTAATAGTAGCAGCATTTTGATAAAGCGATTTAGCAAAAATATCGCATCTGACCTGCACTTTCTTACAGTGGTATATTCATAAGGTAACCACCTTTACCTACCGTTTACCGCCAGTTTTAGCACGTTTACCAAACCGCGCATCCTCTGCTTAAGCCCGCTCAAAACCCGCCGTATAGTTCCCTCACGGCCCGCATTTGGCGGGTCGATTCGTTACCACGGTCGTGCGCGTAAGTGCATGAAAGGGGAAGTATCGTGAGCGATTGCAAGAGGGTTTACCGTTTTGGAACCGACGCCCAGGGCACCTGTGTCACTGAGGGCGACAAGTCCATGAACTTTGTGCTTGGCGGCAAGGGCGCAAACCTTGCCGAGATGAGCCGCATCGGCCTGCCGGTTCCCGGTGGCTTTACCATTACCTGCCAGACCTGTGTCGAGTACTCCGGTGCCGGCAACCTCTGGCCCGAAGGCGCACTCGACGAGATCGTTGCTGCCGAGGCCGACCTCGAGGCCCGCTGCGGCAAGAAGCTTGGCGACGCCTCCGATCCGCTGCTCGTGTCGGTTCGCTCGGGCGCTCCGTTCTCCATGCCCGGCATGATGGACACGGTCCTCAACTTAGGCCTCAACGACGACTCCGTTCAGGGACTCATCGCCCAGACGCAAAACCCGCGTTTTGCCTGGGATAGCTACCGCCGCTTTATTCAGATGTTCTCCAACGTCGTTATGGGCGTCGACGCCGACCTGTTCGAGAACGCGCTGACCCAGGCACGCCTGGTTTCCGGCGTTCGCGTCGATTCCGAGCTTTCGGCCGAAGACCTGCAGGAGCTCGTCGAGACCTTTAAGAGCATTTTCTCCGAGAACGTCGAGGTCGCCCTGTATCCCGAGCTCGAGGTCGCCGACGGCAAGCCCGTCTTCCCGCACGATCCGGAGCTTCAGTTGCGCCTTGCCATCCAGGCCGTCTTTGGCAGCTGGATGAACGAGCGCGCCTGCATCTACCGCAAGCAGCATGGCATTTCTGACGAGCTCGGCACCGCCGTCAACGTGCAGGCTATGGCCTTTGGCAACAAGGGGGAGACCTCTGCGACCGGCGTCGCTTTTACGCGCAACCCGGCCGACGGCACCAAGGAGTTCTATGGTGACTTTTTGGTTAATGCCCAGGGCGAGGATGTCGTCGCCGGCATCCGCAACACCGAGCCCATCGCCGACCTCAAGAACACTCCGGGCCTCGAGTCTGCAGGTGAGGAACTCGAGCGCGTGTTCCTGACGCTCGAAGATCATTACCGCGATATGTGCGATATCGAGTTCACCATCGAGCAGGGTAAGCTCTGGATGCTCCAGACCCGCGTGGGCAAGCGCACTGCCACCGCCGCCCTGCGCATCGCCATCGAAATGGTCGAGGAGGGTCTGATCACCTGCGCGGAGGCCGTGAGCCGCATCGATCCCGCGCAGCTCGACCAGCTCCTGCATCCGCAGTTCGATGCCTCCAAGAAGTACGAGGTTCTGGCTTGCGGCCTCAACGCCAGCCCTGGTGCCGCCGTGGGCGAGGTCGTGTTCTCGAGCGACGATGCCGTCGCGCGCGCCAACGAGGGTCACAAGGTCATTTTGGTTCGCTGGGAGACCAACCCCGATGACCTCAAGGGCATGGTCGCCGCCGAGGGTATCCTGACCAGCCACGGTGGCAAGACGAGCCATGCCGCCGTTATCGCTCGCGGTATGGGTACGCCCTGCGTCTGCGGCGTTGAGCGCTTCCACATCGACGCCGCCGAAAAGGTCGTGCGCATCGAGGGTAGCGATCGTGTGCTGCACGAAGGCGATGTCATCTCCATCGACGGCACCCAGGGCATCGTCGTCGATGGCGCTGTCGATTTGGTCTCCGCCGAGCTCACCGGCGACCTGGACACCATCCTGTCCTGGGCCGACGAGATCCGTCTGGACGAGACCT
>CABUGR010000215.1 GCA_902491135.1 uncultured Collinsella sp.
TCTTCCCAGATGACGGTTATTATCGCCGGTATCGTGCTGGTTGTGGCCATCGTGGTCGCGCTGGTCATCATGCGTCGAGGCGATTCCCGTTTTACCTACGATACACAGCATGGAACGGCCCCGCGCGCCACCGAGGGCGAGGGCAATACCGCGGCGACCGCCTTTAAGGGCCGCTTTTCCATCCTCACCACGGGTGTGGGCGCGATGTTTGCGGCACTTGCCGTCAAGCTGTGGGGCATGCAGATGGTCTCGTCGGACTATTACGAGAAGCAGGCCAATAGTAATCAGACTCGCACCGTTACCACACCCGCTGTGCGCGGCCGCATCCTCGACCGCAATGGCGTGGCGCTTGTCCAGAACCGTCCCTCACTTGCTGTCGTGGCCTACCGCGACCTTGCCGAGGATGAGGTTCTGGTTCGCCATCTTGCCAACGTGCTTGGAATGCCTTATGTGGCGGTCCTTCGCAATATTCAGGACAATACAGAGGGCGCTCAGAGCCTGCATACCATCGCGACGGACGTCCGTCGCTCCACGGTTGCCTATATCAAGGAACACGCCGGCGAGTTCCCGGGCGTCAAGATTGCCGAGCGTACCGAGCGCCAGTATCCATACGGCGAGACGGCATGCCATATCTTGGGCTATACCGGCACCATTACCTCCGAGCAGCTCGAGGCCCAGAATAAGAAAACCTCTGGCGATGATGATGCTTCTGCTGGCAAGATTACGTACCAGTCGGGCGATATCGTGGGCCAGGCGGGCGTTGAGAGCTACTACGAAAACCTGCTGCAGGGTATTCGTGGCGAGCAGACCGTCAAGGTCGATGCCTCGGGCAATGTGACCGGTCAGGCCGGCGCCGTGCCCGCGAAGGCCGGCTCCGACATTAAGCTCACGCTCGACCTTAAGATCCAACAGGCCTGTGAGACGGCGCTGGCGAGCGCTATCGAGCTTGCCAAGACCACTGGCTACAGCAATGCCGGCAACGGCGCTGTGGTGTGTCTCGATCCCAACAATGGCGAGATCCTGGGCATGGCGAGCCAGCCCAAGTTCGATCCGTCCGTCTTTATCGGCGGCGTCTCAAATGACGTGTGGACCGAGCTCAATGATGACAAGGGTTCGCACCCGCTGCTCAACCGCGCCATTAGCGGACAGTACATGTCGGCCTCGACCATCAAGCCGCTCTCGGCACTGGCCGGTCTTGAGTTTGGAACCTACACTTCAACGCAGACAACCAACTGCACGGGTTATTGGACGGGTCTGGGCAAGGCTTGGGGCAAGCGCTGCTGGCTGACGTCTGGCCACGGCACCATGACGCTGCAGTCGGGTATCGCCAACTCGTGCGACCCCGTCTTCTACGACATGGGTAAGGCGTTCTTTTATGACGAGCAACATCCCGAGGGCCTGCAGGAGGTCTTTCGTCGCTGGGGCCTAGGCAAGACCTGCGGTATCGATCTGCCGAGTGAGGGCGCGGGTCGTATTCCCGATGCCGAGTGGAAAGAGTCATACTTCACCGACGCCTCTGCCGAGGACCGCAAGTGGAATGCCGGCGATATGACCAACATTGCTATCGGCCAGGGCGACATCCTGGTGACGCCCCTGCAGATGGCGTGCGCCTATATGGGTCTTGCCAACGGCGGCAAACAGTACGTGCCTCACGTATTTTTGTCTGCCGTGTCGCGCGATGGCGACGGCGATGCCTATAAGTACAATGGCAAGGGCAAGAAGAAGCGCCTGGAGGCCAAGATCAACAGCGATTCGGATTTGGCTCTTGTTCGCAACGGCATGCACGACGTGATTTACACGGCATCGACGTCCCTGGCGGCGCACTTTGGCACCCTGACGCCGCAGGTATACGGCAAGTCGGGCACGGGCGAGAAAAGTGGCGAGGACGAATACGCGTGGTTCTGCGCCTATGCACCGGCCGATGATCCCAAGTATGTCATCGCTACCGTCCTGGAGCAGGGCGGCGGTGGCTCAGATACCGCGATGCATGTCGTGCGCGACGTGCTCGGCGTGATTTATGACGAGCCCGATACCTCTTCGGCCTCGGGCGATTCTTCGGTTCGATAGGAGGTTGCGATGGATTTTTCTCCGGCGGATCTGTTCCGTTCAACCAAGACCGGCTCTCGCAGCAGCCTGGACCGCGTCAACAAGCAACTTTCGGCCTCGCGCGGCACGTTTCGCCAAAAGGTGCATATCGGTGTGCTCGTGGCTACTGTGGCGCTCGTCGCCTACGGTGCCATCATTATCTGGTCGGCTTCGCAGTTTAAGGCCGATGCTTCGTTCTCGCGCCATTTGCTGGGAATTGGCATCGGAGCGGTGCTGGCGGTGCTCGTCTGGCGAACCGACCTGCGCGGTATTTCCAATTTCTCGACGGCGTTGCTCGTCATCGACCTGATCGTGATCTTCTCGCCCAAGATTCCGGGTCTGTCCTATACGGGCGGTCTGGGCATGACGGGCTGGATCAAGATTCCCGGTATCGGCTTGACGTTCCAGCCGGTTGAGCTTGCCAAGCTCATCACCATCTTCTTTATTGCTACGCTTGGCTCGCAGTATAACGGTCGCATCGATACCGTTCGCGACTACGTCAAGCTCTGCGGCATGCTGTCCATTCCGTTTTTGGCCGTCGTTGCCATGGGTGACCTGGGCTCGGGCCTGGTCGTGCTGGTTTCGGGCGCCATCGTCATCTGCATGAGCGGTGCACGCCGCGAATGGGTGCTGTCGACCCTGGCCCTGCTCGTGGGCCTGGTGGCCCTCGTCCTGGCGCTTGATTCGGTCTTTGATTCGTTGCTCGGCCACGATGTGCTCATCAAGCAGTATCAGATGAACCGTCTGACGGTCTTTATCGACCCCGATAATGCCGATTCGGACGATGCCTACAACCTGCAGCAGTCGCTTATCGCCGTTGGCTCGGGCGGCTTCTTTGGTAAGGGCCTGGGGCATGCGACGCAGTCGGCCGGCGGCTTTCTGCCTGAGTTCCACACCGACTTCGTCTTCGCCTTCCTGTCCGAGACCTTTGGCTTTTGCGGTTCCTTTTTGCTCCTGTGCCTCTACGTGCTGCTGATCTTTTCGACGATTCGCGTCGCCTTTAAGTGCGAGTCGCTGTTTTTGCGTCTTTCGTGTGTGGGCATCGTTGGCATGTGGGCGTTCCAGAC
>CABUGR010000216.1 GCA_902491135.1 uncultured Collinsella sp.
TATGCTGCTTTTGCTAGTTCATTGTGCGGTTGCGAGTTGGCTCGAAATTGACGTGCTCATGGGGGTGTCCTTGTGCGTATCCGAGCAGGCGCGATAGCCCGAAGATGAAGCCGCGTTTTCGACATTGAGTTCCTGCGTACCTTGCTTTCTAAGCAGAATTGGCGCGCCGTCTGTTAACGATCGTTTTCCAAGAATTTTTTGTTGCTCATTTATAGACTTCTCATTGCTATAATCGCCCACCGCTCAAGATAATCGGAGAGGTTTTCCTATATGGCTCAAACAAAGCAAGGTGGTATCGCACTCAGGCAGTGGCTCCCGCTCGTCGGGCTCACCTGCTGTGCGTTCGTGTTCAACACGTCGGAGTTTATGCCCATCGGCCTTCTGACTGATATCGCTGCGTCGTTCTCGCTCACCGAGGCCCAGGCAGGCATCATGATCTCGGTCTATGCTTGGGGCGTCATGCTGTTGTCACTGCCGCTCATGGTGTTTGCCTCGCGTTTTGAGTTCAAGCGGATGCTGCTGGGCGTTTTGGCCGTGTTTTCGCTGGGCCAGTTTCTGTCCGCTGTGGCGCCGACTTATCCCATCCTGGTCTGCGCGCGCCTGGTGGTCGCTTGCGCACATGCCGTATTCTGGTCAGTCGCATCGATTATGGCCTCGCGCCTGGTCGACACTCGCCACGGCGCGCTCGCCATCAGCATGATCGCTACGGGCTCGTCCATCGCTCAGATCTTTGGCCTGCCCCTCGGTCGCGCCATTGGCTTGGCCGTGGGCTGGCGCATGACGTTTGCCGTGGTCGGGGCCCTCTCAGCCATCGCGGTCGTCTACCAGGCCGCGGTGTTCCCGGCTATGCCGGCGGGCGAGCGCTTTACC
The DNA here is from genome assembly GCA_902491135.1 of uncultured Collinsella sp. Lineage (GTDB taxonomy): Bacteria > Actinomycetota > Coriobacteriia > Coriobacteriales > Coriobacteriaceae > Collinsella. Next base: position 871 of record CABUGR010000216.1, read on the forward strand.
GTCAAACAGCTGCCCGAGCTGCTCAAGAACCCGTTCCTGATCGCGCTCTACGCGGTCACGGTTTTTATGGCGACCGGCTACTACGCGGGTTACAGCTATATCGAGCCGTTCCTGGCACAGGTCGCGCACGTCGACGCGGGCGCCATCACCATGACGCTGACGGCGTTTGGCTGCTCTGGTCTGCTCGGAAGCTGGCTGTTTGGCCGCCTGTTCGATGGGCATCGCTTCCCGTTCTTGGCTATTACGCTCTCCGGCGTGCCGGTGGCTCTGCTGCTCATGGGTCCGGCCGCATCGTCGCTCGCTGCGGTTCTCGCTGTTTGCGCGCTATGGGGTTGCTGCGCTACGGCCTTCAATGTGGCGTTCCAGGCCGAGCTCATCAAGTACACGCCGGCGGATTCGTCGGCTGTCGCCATGTCGATCTTCTCGGGCCTGTTCAATCTGGGTATCGGCACGGGCACCGCAATCGGCGGCGCCGTGGTGTCGGGCCCGGGCATCGCTTGGATCGGCTACGCGGGCGGCACGATCGCCGTCGTGGGTGTCATCCTCGCCATCACCGTGCTGTTCCCAGCCATACGCCGCGCAAAGCCCGTCGCCTGATCACGCCCCCTCATCGGTTGCGGTGGAATAGTTCCTGTTTAAGGCCTCTGAAGGCCCAGGCAGGAACTATTCCACCGCAACTTATTTTGGGGAAGAGGATACAAGCTGGGCATACAATGGATATCGTTGTGTTGAGCTTACCGGGAGGCTGTTATGTGGGCATACGAGACGACGTTCTATCAGATCTATCCGCTGGGCTTTTGCGGGGCTTCGCGCGAAAACGCTGCGCCCGTTGCCGAGGACGAGCTCGCCCAGACTGCCAACGCCGCGCCCAACCTCGATGCTCCTATCATGAAAATCTCCCAATGGGCCGACTACCTGCAGGAACTCGGCGTTGGCGCCGTGCTCATCAATCCGCCGCTCGAGTCTGATAGCCATGGCTACGACACGCGCAGCCTGCGTCACATCGACCGTCGCCTGGGTGGGGATGCCGACTTTGCCGCCGTATGCGACACGCTGCATGCCCATGGCATCCGCGTGGTGCTCGATGCCGTCTTTAACCATGTGGGTCGTGGCTTTTGGGCCTTCCGCGATGTGCAGGAGCGTAAGTGGGACTCGCCCTACAAGGATTGGTTCCACATTAGCTTTGACGGCGACTCCTGCTATGGCGACGGCTTTTGGTACGAGGGCTGGGAAGGCCATTTTGAGCTTGTGAAGCTCAACTTGCAAAATCCCGCCGTGGTCGATTACCTGCTTGAGTCCGTGCGCCGTTGGGCCGACGTCTTTGGCGTCGACGGTCTGCGCCTGGACGTTGCCTATATGCTCGACCGCGACTTTATGCGCCGCCTACACTCCTTTACCCGTGAGCTCAAGCCCGACTTTGTACTGATCGGCGAGACGCTCCACGGCGACTACAACCAGATCGTCAGCGACGAGATGCTCGACTCCTGCACCAACTACGAGTGCTACAAGGGCCTGTACTCCAGCTTTAACTCGGTCAACATGTTCGAAATCGCCCATTCGTTGCACCGTCAGTTTGGCGGCGATCCCTGGTGCATCTACCGCGGCAAGCACCTGCTGTCGTTTGTCGACAACCACGATGTGCCGCGCCTGGCGAGCATCCTCACCGACAAGTCGTGCCTGCGCCCCGCTTATGGCATGCTCTTTGGCATGCCGGGCATCCCATGCATCTACTATGGCAGCGAGTGGGGAATTGCCGGCGAAAAGGGCGGCCCCGATGGCGACTGGGCGCTGCGACCTGCGCTCGATGAGCCTGCGTCCAACGAGCTGACGGCCTTCATCAAGCAGCTCACGCACCTGCGCTCGGCCGACGACGCGGCGACCCGTGCTCTCAACTACGGTGCCTATCGCAACGTGGTGATCCAGAACAAGCAGCTGCTGTTCGAGCGCGCCTGCGACGATGCGACGGTGCTCGTGGCGGTGAACGCCGTGGGCGAGCCTTACACCTTTGGCGCCGGCGAGCTCGACGGCTCCTTTGTCGACCTGCTTGCCGACGATGCGCCCACGGTCGAGCTGGCGGGCTCTCTTGAGCTTGCGCCCTACGAGGTGCGCTATCTGTTGAGGGCCTAGGCCATGGCAGCGTCTGACGAGGGCTATCAACATATTGAGCATGGGTTTGAGCCCGTGTTCGACCAGCACTCGCGCGTTTTGGTGCTCGGGTCGTTTCCTTCGGTGCTTTCGCGCGCCAATGCCTTTTATTGCGGCAACCCTCAGAATC
>CABUGR010000217.1 GCA_902491135.1 uncultured Collinsella sp.
CGCCGCAGCGCTCGCAGACATGCGGGTGGTTGGCGTTACCACCGAGCTCGCGCACGTTCCAGCAGCGCGGGCACTTCTCGCCCTTCGCGGGGGCAACGGTGCAGGAAAAGCCCTCGCCCGAGACGACTTCCACCGCCGCGCAGACGAAGACCTCGGCAAGGTCGACGTCGGCCAACGCGGCGGCGGCATCGGCGGGAAGGGCGAGCGTGGCGAAAGCGGCCTGGCTCGTTACCTCGGTCACGACGCCCGCCTCCTTCGCTTCCTCAAAAGCCTTAGTGAAGACGTCGCGCGCGGTTGCGAGCTGGTTGTAGGCAGAAAGCAGCGCGGAGGCTTCCTCGGCGGACCAAGGAGCCTCGTACCAGTCGAGCAAAGCCGCGCGGGTCTGGCCGTCGCGCATTGACTCAGGCAGAAACGCCATAACCTCGTCGCAGGTGAACACAAGAATCGGCTGCAAATCGTGCACGAGCATCGAGAGGATCTGCGCCCACACGGTAAGAGCGCTGCGGCAATCGTGCCCGTCGGCCTGACCGCAGTAGACGCGGTCCTTGGTGGCGTTCAAGTAACCGTTGGAAAGCTCGGTCACGTAATCGTAGAGGTTGCGGTACACCACGTTGAAGCGATAGCCCTCGTAGGCTTCCGTCACGATCTCGTGCACCTGGCACAGACGGGCAAGCGCGAGCTTGTCGTAGCCGGCCAGCTCTTCGGTCGCCACGGCATCGGTCGCGGGGTCGAAGCGGCCTTCGATCTCACCGAGCAGGAAGCGAAGCGTGTTGCGGATCTTGCGATACGCCTCACCGACATGCGAGAGGATCTCGCCATCGCACGTGACGTCGTTGGAGGTATCGACGGAAGAGACCCACAGGCGCATGACGTCGGCACCGCGAGTATCGCATTCCTTGTTCGGGTCGATGACGTTGCCGAGCGACTTGGACATCTTGCGGCCCTGGCCGTCAAGCGTGAAGCCCTGGGAGACAACCGCCTTGTAGGGAGCCGTGCCGTACGCGCCCACCGAGGTCATGAGCGAGCTCATGAACCAGCCGCGGTGCTGGTCGGAGCCTTCGAGGTACATATCGGCAGGGAACTCGAGGTTGTCGCGGTGCTTGCAGACGGCGGTGTGGGAAACGCCTGAGTCCCACCATACGTCGAGGATGTCCTTGTTAGCCTTCAGGTGATGGCCGCCGCACTTGGGGCAGACGCACGCATCGCCGAGATAGCTTGCGGGGTCGTCGGTGAACCAGCAGTCGGAGCCCTTGCTCCGGAACAATGCAATGACGGCGTCAAGCGTCGCGTCGTTCACGACCGTTTCGCCGCAATCTTCGCAGGTAAAAGCAGGAATAGGAACGCCCCAGTTGCGCTGGCGGGAGATACACCAGTCAGGACGGCCCTCCACCATGGACCCGATGCGCTTCACGGCATGAGGCGGATAGAACGCGACCTTCGAGAGCTCGTCGAGCGCCTCTTCGCGCAGCGTGTGACCGTCGTCGAGCGCTTTGTCCATCGAGACGAACCACTGGCTCGTCGCGCGGAAGATGACGGGCTGCTTGCAGCGCCAGCAGTGCGGGTAGCTATGATTGATGTCCTCGTGGAGGATGAGCGTACCGCGCTCGCGCAGCCACTCGATGATCTTCGGGTTGGCCTCGTTGACCTCCATGCCGGACCAGGGACCGCCCGTGCCCAACTCATCGCCTTTGTAGAAGCGGCCGTCGTCATCGACGGGCATGACCACGGGGATATTGAATTTCATGCCGACGAGGTAGTCGTCGACGCCATGCCCGGGAGCGCCATGGACGATGCCGGTGCCGTCATCCAAGGTGACGTAGTCGGCGCAGACGAACTCGCCCTCGACTCCCTGGTCGCCGAAGATGGGCTGCTTATACTTGTTGTGGGCCAGCTCGATGCCGGTCATGCTCCAAGGCTCGCCGTCGGCGCCGCGCACAAGCTCGACTTCGCCATAGCCGAACTTCTCGCAGTCCTTCTCCACGAGCGCCTGCGCCATGATCTCGGCCTTGCCGTCGTGGACGACCGCGACGTAATCGGCCTCGGGGTGCAGGATGACGATGTCGTCGGCGGGCAGGGTCCAGGGAGTGGTGGTCCAGATGTCGACCCAGAGCTTGCCTTCCCAAGCCTCAAGGCCCGCGGGCACCGTCGTCATCTCGAAGCGAACGAAGATAGCGGGGCTGACCTCGTCGCCGTACTCGATTTCCGCCTCGGCGAGCGCCGTGTGGCAGTGCGAGCACCAATGGACCGGCTTGCGGCCGCGATAGATTGTGCCTCGATCGAAAATGGCCTTGAAAATCTCGACGTCGGTGGCATCGTAGTCGTTCACGTAAGTCAGGTAAGGGTTGTCCCACTCGGCAAGCACACCCAGTCGCTTGAAACCCTGGCGCTGCGTGTCGACCTGCTCGACGGCCATCTTGCGGCAGAGCTCGCGGACCTTCTCGGTGGGCAGCTGGTTGAATTTCTCAGTACCGAGCATGGTCTCGACCTTGTGCTCAATCGGCTGACCGTGGCAGTCCCAGCCGGGCACATAGGGGGTGCGGAAGCCGCGCATCGCCTTGTAGCGGTTGATTATGTCCTTCGAAATCTTGTTCTGCGCGTGGCCGAGATGAATGGGGCCGTTCGCGTACGGGGGGCCATCATGCAGGACAAAGGGCTTAGCGTCCTTGTTCTTCTCCTGCAGCTTCTCGTAAACATGGTCCTCTTCCCACTCCGCGAGGCGCTTGGGCTCGTTTTTCGGGAGATTACCCCTCATCGCGAAGTCGGTAGTGGGCAGGTTCATCGTTTTCTTGTAATTGCTCGCCATAAAAGCGGCCCAGCCTTTCCCGATCGGTTCCTATGCAAAGCGCACGAGTGCGCCGTCCGTCAAACCACAAGAGTATAAGCCAAGAAGAAGGCTCGGCAATTGGAAGAGCGCACGGTTTCCCAAAAACACGATAGGCGGCAGGGCCATCTCGCAGTCAAAACCGCGGCAATCCCCGTCAACCGCAATCGGTATCCCCACCCCGAGAGGACACAGGGTTCGCGACGCCGCAAAACGGCGCCAAGCCAGCATCACCGCCGCTGCCCAGCGGAGATTGGGGCGTGAGCAGGTAGAGGGGGTCCACGTCGAGTGCCGCCGCAAAGCGACCGAGATA
>CABUGR010000218.1 GCA_902491135.1 uncultured Collinsella sp.
AGCCAGGAAGGCGCAGAACTCACTCATGTAACCGGCACCGGACTGCGGGTCAACGTCGCGGCCATCCATGAAGGCGTGGACGCGAACGGTCTTGACACCGTGCTCGGCAGCCATCTTGACCAGAGCCTCGACGTGGTTCATGTGAGAATGAACACCGCCAGGGCTCATAAGGCCCATGAGGTGGAGAGTCTTACCGTCAGCCTTGACATCGTCCATAGCCTTGACGAAAACCTCGTTCTTGGCGATGGAGCCGTCCTTGATGGCATTGTTGATGCGCGAAAGCTCCTGGAACACGATGCGGCCGGCACCGATGTTGAGGTGACCCACCTCGGAGTTACCCATCTGGCCGTCGGGAAGGCCCACGTCCTCGCCCGAAGCACCGAGCGTGGTGTGGGGGTACTTCTCGTACAGGCCATCAAGGAAGGGCGTCTTGGCAGCGGCGACGGCGTTCTCGCCATCGGCCGGAGCAAGGCCGCAGCCATCCATGATAATCAGGAGTGCAGGAAGATGACGTTGTGCCATATGTCCTACTCGCCTGCCTTGACGACCATAGAGGCGAAGTCGGCAGCCTTGAGCGAAGCGCCGCCCACGAGGGCGCCGTCAACGTCGGGCTTGGCGACGAGCTCGGCGATGTTACCGGGCTTGGCGGAACCACCGTAGAGAACGCGGATGCCGTTGGCGAGCTCCTCGCCGAACATCTCCTTGAGGGTCTCACGGATAGCGCCGCAGACCTCCTGAGCGTCCTCGGCGGTAGCGGTCTTGCCGGTGCCGATGGCCCAGATGGGCTCGTAGGCGACGACGACCTGCTTGGGGCAGGTGATCTCAAGACCAGCAAGGCCAGCCTTGACCTGGTTCACGACGTGCTCGACATAGGTGCCGGCCTCGCGGACCTCGAGGGACTCGCCGCAGCAGAAGACGGGAACAAGACCGGCGGCAACGAGGGCCTTGGCCTTCTTGTTCTGATCCTCGTCGGTCTCGTGGAAGTAATCACGACGCTCGGAGTGACCGCAGCCAGCGGACTTGAGCATGTCGCAAGAGGACTCACCGGTGAAGGCACCCTTGGCCTCCCAGTACACGTTCTGTGCACCGAGGGCGATGGGGGCAGCCTGAATGCGGTCATGAACCGTGGTGATGTCGATGGTCGGAGGGCAGACGAGCACCTCAACGCCAGCCGGAACCTCGGGCAGAGCCTGAGCCAGCTCGTCGGCGAGCTTGGCGGCCTCGGCGACGTCGTTGTTCATCTTCCAGTTACCAGCGATAAGAAGGGTGCGATTAGGCATCGAGAAGCGCCTCCACTCCGGGCAGGGCCTTACCCTCGACGAGCTCCATGGAAGCGCCACCACCGGTGGAGATCCAGCTCATCTTGTCGGCCAGGTTGAACTTGTTGACAGCTGCGACGGAGTCGCCACCGCCGATAATAGAGGTGCAATCGGCCTCGGCGACAGCCTCGGCGATAGCCTGGGTGCCGTGAGCGAAATTGTCGAACTCGAAGACGCCCATGGGGCCATTCCAGAACACGGTCTTGGCGCCCTTGACAGCCTCGGCGTAGAGCTCCTCGGTCTTAGGACCGATGTCCATGCCCTCACGATCGTCGGGGATAGCGTCGGAAGCGACAACCTCGGGGACAGCGTCCTCGCCAAAGTGATCGGCAACGCGGCTGTCGATGGGGAGCAGGATCTTGACGCCCTTCTCCTCGGCCTTCTTAAGCATCTCGCCGGCGCGCTCGACCCAGTCCTCTTCCTTGAGGGACTGACCGACGGACAGGCCCTGAGCCAGGAAGAAGGTGTAGGCCATGCCGCCACCGATGATCAGGGTGTCAGCGGAGTCGATGAGGTGATCGAGAACGCCGATCTTGGAGGAAACCTTGGAACCGCCGACGATGGCGACGAAGGGGCGCTCGGGCTCGGCGAAGATGCCGGTCAGCGTGTCGACCTCCTTCTCGAGCAGGAAGCCAGCGACGGCAGGCAGGTAAGCGGCGGGGCCCACGACGGAACCCTGGGCGCGGTGAGCGGTGCCGAAGGCATCGAGAACGAAGACGTCACCATAGGAAGCGAGCTTCTTGGCGATCTCGGGATCGTTCTTCTTCTCACGCTTATCGAAGCGGACGTTCTCGAGAACGAGAACCTTGCCCGGCTCGACGGCGGCGACAGCCTCGGCAGCCTTCTCGCCGTAAGTGTCGGCGACAAAGGCAACGTCGAGACCAGAGAGCTCGGCGAGCTTCTTGGCGACGGGCTCGAGGGACAGCTCGGGCTGGAAGCCGGTGCCCTCGGGACGGCCGAGATGGCTCATGAGGATGACGCGAGCGTTGTGCTCAACGAGGTAGTTGATGGTGGGCAGGGCAGCCTTGATACGGGTGGTGTCGCCAACGACGCCATCCTTGATAGGCACGTTAAAGTCAACGCGGACGAGAACGCGCTTTCCGTCGACATCGATGTCGCGGACGGTCTTCTTGGTAAAGGCCATGTTTGCTTCTACCTTTCGTACGTGTCTGCCTCCCATTACGGCAGACGATTTCTTATAAAAAGGGCGCGACCCTAGGGTGTAAGCCCTATAAGGCCGCGCCCTTCTTTAGACGCTCAACGAGCTATTCGCTAAAAGCTAAATTAAGCAACGAACTTCTCGAAGTACTTGATGGTGCGGACCATCTGAGAGGTGTAGGAGTTCTCGTTGTCGTACCAAGAGGTGACCTGAACGAGGGTCTGGCCGTTGCCGAGGTCAGAGCACATGGTCTGAGTGGCGTCGAAGATGGAGCCGTGGGTCTCGCCGACGATGTCGCGGGAGACGATCTGGTCCTCGTTGTAGGCGAAGGTCTCGGGGATGGTCTCGGCGTAGGCCTTCATGGCAGCGTTGACCTCGTCGACGGTGACCTTCTTGTCAACGACGGCGTAGAGGTTGGTCAGCGAGCCGGTCGGCGTCGGGACGCGCTGGGCGGCACCGATGAGCTTGCCGTTGAGCTCGGGGAGAACCAGGCCGATGGCCTTGGCAGCGCCCGTGGTGTTCGGGACGATGTTCTCGGAGCAGGCGCGGGAGCGACGGAAGTTGCCCTTGCGCTGCGGGCCGTCGAGCGGCATCTGGTCGCCGGTGTAGGCGTGGATGG
>CABUGR010000219.1 GCA_902491135.1 uncultured Collinsella sp.
GTTGTAGATACGCATTCGTTACTCCTTAGCGGTTTTCTGTAGCAGGCAGACGGCCCAGGCGCCAATTCCCTCGCCTTGGCCTTCCCAACCGAGCTTTTCGGTCGTAGTGGCGGCAACACCCACGTTTTCGACGTCAACGCCCAGAGCATGGGCAAGGTTGGCGCGCATGGCATCGCGGTGCGGGGTGATCTTGGGTTGCTGACAGGCAATGGTGCAATCGGCATCGACAAACTCAAAGCCCAGCTCGCGCGCATAGTCCATCACGCGAGCAAGCAGCACCATCGAGTCGGCACCCTCGTAGGCAGGATCGGTGTCGGGGAACAGTTTGCCGATGTCTCCCCCGCGGCAGGCGCCCAGAATGGCGTCGGCCAGCGCGTGCGCGAGCACATCGGCATCCGAGTGGCCCAGCAGACCGCGCTCGTAGGGAATGTCGACCCCGCCGATAATACATCGACGCCCCTCCACCAGACGGTGAACGTCGTAGCCGTGTCCAATGCGCAGGTTACTGAACATGGGGAAGGTCCTCTCCCTCGGCCATGCGGCCGAGCAGAATCGCGGTTACGGGACGCAGGTCCTCGGGCACCGTCACCTTAAGGTTATCGCGCGGGCTCTGGACGCAGCGGACGCGCCCACCCATGCGCTCGACCAGCGAAGAATCGTCGGTGCCGATAAAGCCCTCGGCGATGGCTGCGGTGTGGGCGCGCTTCATGGCGTCGACGCTAAAGATCTGCGGCGTCTGTGCGGCCCAATAAAGTTCGCGCGGCGGCGTCTCGACGATATTATCGCCGTCGACGATCTTGAGCGTGTCGATCGCGGGCTGGCCGCACACGACACCGTCGAGGGTACGGTCGCTCACGAGCACGTCGATAGCGTGATCGATGGCCTCGGTCGTAATGAGCGGACGAGCGCCGTCGTGAATGGCGACGTATTCAAAGCCCGCCGGAACCGCATGCACGCCGGCACGGGTGGAATCCTGGCGGGTCTCGCCGGCATCGGCAAAGCTGATAGGCGTGTCATAGCCAAACGGGTCGATGGCCAGGCGGCGCATCTCGGCACGACGCTCGGCAGGGCAAACCACGACGATGTGGCCGACCCTTTCGACCCGATCAAATGCGCGGATGGACCAGCTCATAAGCGGACGACCCGCTACATTGACGAGTTGCTTGCCACCGGGGTTACCAAAGCGCTGGCCGCTGCCACCGGCAACGACCACGGCGCATACGGGCGCCATTATGCGTTCCCCTGTTTGGTGCCCTTCATGCGGTACAGGGAGTCCGCAAGAATGGCAGGGTTGTTAACGCCAAAGTCGCCCAAGCGCTCCGGATCCTCGCTGATGTCGTCCATGAGTTCCTGCAGCGAGCCGTACTCGTCGACAATCTTCTCGGCCACGCCGTCGCGCACGACGGACACGCGCGAAAGCGTGCGCAGGCCCAGCGGCGTCATGACAGAGTCCTCATCCAGGTCGTCATAACCCAGAACCGCCGCCACATGCTGTGGGTCGGACAGGTCCTTAGGCGTCATGCGAGCGAGCTCGGCGCGAATCTTCTCGGCATTGGCCTCGGAGGAGTCACTCGCGTAGTCGCGGATCATCAGGTCGTATTCGGTATCCATACTGGAGCCCGCGAGCTGCTCGAGCTGCATCTGCACGAGCTTGCCCTGGTTACCCAGCTTGACAATGCAATCCTTAAGCTCGGTCTTTGCCTGCTGCATAATCTCGAAGCTCGAGAAAATACCGGTAATGTCGGCGAGCGTAACGTAGTCGTCGAGCTCAAGGGCTGTCAGGCGCAGCAAGGAGCGATCGAGCGACTGACGAGTGGTCTGAAGCGTGGCGACGAGCTGGTTGACCGAGCTCATGATGGTGGTGACAGGCTGGATCTCGTAGCTCTTGCCGTGAACGTACACGTTAACGACGGCACGACGGGCCGAGACCGAGATCACGATGGCGTCGGTGAGCACCGACATGCGAGCGGCAGTACGGTGACGCATGCCCGTCTCGCTCGTGGCAAGCGAGGGATCGGGATTGAGGTGGAAGTTGGCGCGCAGGATCTGGGTGAGGTCACCGTCGATGACGATGGCACCGTCCATCTTGGAGAGCTCGAACAGACGGTTCGAGGTGAACGAAATGTTGAGCGGGAAGCCGTCGTTACCGGCAGCGAGCACGTTTTCGGTGTCGCCGACGCAGATAAGGGCGCCCAGGTGACCGGCGATGATCATGTCGAGGGCGGTGCGGATCGGCTGACCAGGTGCCGTCAGGCGGATGGCCTGTTCCATACGCTTTTGCAGCTCGTTCTTATCCAAGGCATCGCTCCCATCGTATACGCTCCATAAACGCTAAATAGTTTCTCACGGTTTGTCCCCGCGGCGCTCGCGAAATCCGATGCTTACAGAATGAGCGAACACAGCTGAGAGCCCCAACCCAAAATGAGCTGTCATGTGGTAGCATCGGGATTCGCATATATGAGGGAGTAGTCGCGTAGCCGGGTTCGCCTCCGGTGGCGCGGTAAGTCAACACACTGGCCGATGCGGCCTGGCTTGCCTTAATGAACGAGACTCGTGGCTGTGCGCGCAACGCGTACGCCACGGGTCTTTTTTTGTTACTCCCCCAAGAGGTACACGCGGGCCTGCCCGCAGAGAGGGAGCCAGACTATGGGACTCGCAGAGCTCGTGTTGCTCGCCGTTGGCCTTTCGATGGACGCCTTTGCCGTTTCCATCTGCAAGGGTCTCGGCATGAAAAAGATCAACCTTAAAGTCGCCGTGGTGCTCGGCCTGTTCTTTGGCGGCTTCCAGGCCGGCATGCCCGTGATCGGATGGGCGCTTGGCAGCCAATTCATGGGCATCATCGGCCCTATCGACCACTGGATCGCCTTTATCCTTTTGGCCTTTATCGGCAGCAAAATGCTGTGGGAAGCCTTTACCGAGGACGAGGATGAGGACGAAGGCGACGGCAAGGATGCCGAAAAGATCGACCTGGGCGAGTACCTGATCCTCGCCATCGCCACCTCAATCGACGCGCTCGCCGTGGGTATCTCGTTTGCCGCGCTCTCGGTCGACATCGTGCCCGCCGTGTCGCTTATCGGCATCACGACGTTTATCTTC
>CABUGR010000220.1 GCA_902491135.1 uncultured Collinsella sp.
AGATTCAGATTCGAACCTACGAGATGCATGAGCAGGCCGAGTACGGCATTGCCGCCCACTGGCTATATAAGAAGTCGGGCGGATCGTCTGCTTCCAAGACCAATGACGCTCAACGTTTGGACGACCAGATCAACTGGCTCAAGCATTCGCTCGATTGGGCGGCTTCCGACGAGATTACCGATGCCAAGGAATACCTGCACTCGCTGAAGGTCGATCTGTTCGATCAGGAGATCTTTGTCTTCACGCCCAAAGGCGAGGTCATGGCGCTTCGTGCCGGCTCCACGCCGCTCGACTTTGCCTATGCCGTTCACACCGAGGTGGGAAACCACTGCGTCGGCGCCAAAATCAACGGTGCGGTGGCTCCGCTCACGCACGAGATCAAGACGGGCGACCGCGTTGAAATCCTGACTAACAAGAGTTCCAAGCCGTCGCGCGATTGGCTCAAGATCGTTAAGACACCTTCCGCCAAGTCAAAGATCCGCCGCTATTTTGCCGCTGCGACCAAGGACGACGACGCTGCCGCCGGTCGCGATATGCTGGCCAAGGACCTGCGTAAGCGTGGCTATGGCATTTCTACGCCGCGTTCAACGCGTGCACTCAACGCCGTGGCGGAGCAGTTTAACTTCAAGCAGCTCGAGGACCTGTTTGCCGCCGTCGGCGCCGGCAAGGTTGCCCCGCGCGCTGTGGGCAATAAGGTCGAGCAAATCTTGGACCCCAAGCCCGAGGAACAGCTCACCAAGGCCGAGGCTATCGCCGAGGTCGTGAAGCAGCCCGCTCGCGGCTCCAACCGCAAGCCGCAAAAGCGCGGCAAGAGCGCCAGTAACGGCATTATCGTCAAGGGCGAGAGCAACAGCGGCCTGCTGGTCCGTCTGGCTCATTGCTGCAACCCCGTGACGGGCGACGACATCGTCGGCTTCATCACGCGCGGTCGTGGCGTTTCGGTGCATCGCGCCAACTGCCCTAACGTCAAGGGTCTTATGGAACATCCCGAGCGCATGATCGATGTGGAGTGGGACGGCGCTGCCGACACCCTCTTCCAAGTCGAGATCGTGGTCGAGTGCCTGGATCGCATGGGCCTGCTCAAGGACGTCACCATTGCCATTGGCGATGCGGGTGGCAATATCCTTTCCGCTGCCACCTCGACCAACCGCGAGGGTATTGCGACCCTGCGCTTTATGGTCGAGATCTCGGACGCGAGTGGTCTTGATCCGCTGCTGGCTTCCATCAGCAGTGTTGACTCGGTCTATGACGCGCGCCGTCTTATGCCCGGCGAAGGCGGAGCTCAGCTCAAGCGCCGTGTGTAGGTGCGAGAGCCTCTCAGCATCATAGATATTGGTTACGTTCGAGGCATCGTTTGGTGCCTCGAACGTATTTTAGAAGGAGAGTATGCGCATGGGCGATATGACTTTGGACCTGACACCCCGAGGCGCGGCTTCGATTGAGGCGCTCGTCAACGGCCCGATTCAGACCAACAGTTACGCCGTGATTTCGAATGACGAGTGCTTAATCGTCGATCCGGCGTGGGAGGGCGAGCGTCTTGTGGAGCATATCCGCACCGCGCATCCCGAGGTGCGCGTACTCGGCTCTGTCTGCACGCACGGTCATGCCGACCATGTTGGCGGGGTCGCCGGGGTTCGAGCTGTTGTTGGCGACGGCGCACTATATGAGTTGTGCGCTAGGGACGTGACGGTACCTCGCGCAAATATCGAGGAGCAGCGCGCCATGTGGGGTATCGAGACGCCCGATCCGGGTGAGCCGACGCGCTTGCTTGCCGAGGGCGATACAATCGAGGTGGGCGACGTCTGCCTGCAGGTGATCGAGACGCCGGGGCATACGCCGGGCGGCATCGTCCTGTTCGCCGCGACCGAGCAGGGGAACATCGCCTTTGTGGGCGACACGCTTTTCCCGGGCAGCCACGGTCGTACCGATCTTTCCGGCGGTGACGAGGCGGCGATTATGCGCTCGCTCTCCAAACTTGCCAAGACGCTTCCGCCCGATACCGTTTGCTTGACGGGCCATGGCGATTCGACCACGATGGCGCGCGAACTTATGCAGAATCCGTTTATGCAGATGTAGGCTCGAAGCCGTCTTTCGAACCACGAAGACCGCTCAATCGTCAAGCTATTTTCCCCAGTGGGTCGATTCTGTGGGGCAAACGGTCAAAATTTGTCCAATCGGATGGTATTCGTGAACAAACGAACGTTTATGCTCGGGTATGTCGTGGTAAAATCTCAGGCGTTATCGGAGCAACCTTACAGGAGGTTTCTTTTATGCTCGTCAACGCAGCAGACATGCTCAAGAAGGCCGAGGCCGGCAAGTACGCTCTCGGTGCCTTCAACACCAACAACCTCGAGTGGACCCTGGCTATTCTCCAGGCCGCCGAGGAGGCCAAGTCTCCGCTGATCCTTCAGTGCACCGCTGGTGCCGCTAAGTGGATGGGCGGTTTCAAGGTCTGCGCCGACATGGTCAAGGCTGCCGTCGAGGCCACGGGCGTTACCGTTCCCGTCGCCCTTCACCTCGATCACGGTTCTTACGAGGACTGCTTCAAGTGCATCGAGGCCGGCTTCACGTCCATCATGTATGACGGCTCTCACGAGGAGACCTTCCAGCTTAACCTCGACCGCACCAAGGAGCTCGTTGAGCTTGCCCACTCCAAGGGCATGTCCATCGAGGCCGAGGTCGGCGGTATCGGCGGCACCGAGGACGGCGTGACCTCCAACGGCGAGCTCGCTGACCCCGCTGAGTGCAAGCAGATTGCTGACCTGGGCGTCGACTTCCTCGCCTGCGGTATCGGCAACATCCACGGCGTGTACCCCGCCGACTGGGCTGGCCTTTCCTTCGAGCGTCTGGGCGAGATCAAGGCCGAGACCGGCGACCTGCCCCTCGTTCTGCATGGTGGCACCGGCATCCCCGAGGATCAGATCAAGAAGGCCATCTCCCTGGGTATCTCCAAGATCAACGTCAACACCGACCTGCAGCTCGTCTTCGCCAAGGGCGTTCGCGAGTACATCGAGGCTGGCAAGGATCAGCAGGGCAAGGGCTTCGACCCCCGCAAGCTCCTCAAGCCTGGTCG
>CABUGR010000221.1 GCA_902491135.1 uncultured Collinsella sp.
CCCCGAACGGTCAACAAAGTGCGATGAACGGTATATCGCATGAGATTCCCCCATAATGTACTTCGGCGTTCTAAAGTAACTTTTCTAAGGTAAACGCTCTTTTTTCCTAAAAACTATTTGCAATTGCATCTCTAAACTTTTGATTCAGAATTGCATAGCTAAATCGGTTTTATGTATATAAATGATGTTTGTTTACGTTTCCGCCTGCATTCAATGATATTCAGCTATCCATCATTCTTATTCACACTTACGTACCAGTTGAGTGAGGATATAGACCGCTTGCAGACGAGCAGGGCGTCAGTCCTATGACTTGTCAGCGTAAGAAGTAGGTAAAGATACCGTTCGCACAATACGTCCGTGCCACAAGTCGACTAAATTGAGACAATAGTGAATAGGGTTAGGCTACCGTCCCCTGCGGGGACTGAACGGACAGATGCATATGCCGAGCAAAATCGAAAAAAAGCAAGCCGCCGCAAAGCTGCGCAAACCGCCTCGCGACTTCTCGTACACGCAGAACCGAGAGCTCAGCTGGCTACGCTTTGACAACCGTGTGCTTGACGAAGCCTTCGATGAGACCGTTCCGCTGTTCGAGCGTCTAAAGTTCGTGTCGATTTTCGAGTCTAACCTCGACGAGTTTCTCATGGTGCGCGTGGGCGGCCTGTCCGATCTGGCAGAGCTCAAAAAGCAACCTGTCGACAACAAGAGCAATATGACCGCCTCCGAACAGGTCGATGCTGTCATGGCCGAAATGCCCGGGCTCCTTACCCGTTGGGAGTCCATCTTTAAGAGCATCGAGGGCAAGCTCGACACCTTGGGCGTTCACCGCGCCCGCATCGATTCGCTTACGCCCGAGGAGCGCACCTTTGTAACCCGCTACTTCCAGGCCTACGTGTCGCCGGTCATCTCGCCGCTGGTCATCGATCCTCGCCACCCCTTCCCCAACCTACGCAATGGCGCGCTCTATCTGGCCTGTGGTCTGGACGGCGCCACCGACGAGGAGAGCCTGCTGGGCCTTATCGAGATTCCCGCCTCGATGAACCGCGTGGTCGAGATCCCCTCGCCCACCGGCACCTACTCCTACATCTTGCTCGAGGACGTCATCCTCCCCTGCCTGGACAGCTGCTTTGGCTCCTATAAGCCGCTGGATCGTGCGCTGATCCGCGTCACCCGCAACGCCGACATCGATCCGGACGGCGAGGGCGTCGAAGAGGAAGAGGACTACCGCCAGCACATGAAGCGCATCCTCAAGAAGCGCCTGCGTCTGCAGCCGGTAGTGCTCGCGGTCTCGGGGTCGCTCGAGAAGGCAACGCTCAAGACCATCCGCAAGGCGCTCGAGCTTTCGCGCCGCTCTGTCTTTACCTGCGATATCCCGCTCGACCTGGGCTACGTCTTTGGCATTGAGGGCAAGATTCCCGAGCACCTGCGCAACGAGCTGCTCTTTACGCCGTTTAGGCCGCAGCCCAATCCCACCATCGACATGACCCGCTCCATCCGCGAGCAGGTGCTGCAGCACGACAAGCTGCTCTTTTATCCCTACGAGGCCATGAACCCCTTCCTGGATCTGGTGCACGAGGCCGCCTACGACCCCGAGTGCATCTCGCTGCGCATCACGCTCTACCGCGTGGCCAAGCAGAGCCGCCTGTGCGAGTCGCTGATCGATGCTGCCGAGAACGGCAAAGAGGTCACGGTGCTCATGGAACTTCGTGCCCGCTTTGACGAGCAGAACAACATCGAGTGGGCCGAGCGCCTGGAAGAGGCCGGCTGCACCGTCATCTATGGTTCCGAGGGCTTTAAATGCCACTCAAAGATCTGCCAGCTCACCTATCGCGAGGGCATGGCGCTAACGCGCCTCACGCTTTTGGGCACCGGCAACTTTAACGAGAAGACGGCCAAACTCTACAGCGACTTTATGCTCATGACAGCCCATCCCGGCATCGGCGAGGACGCCAACCTGTTCTTCCGCAATCTGTCGCTGGGCAACCTGCGGGGCGACTACCGCTTCCTGGGTGTGGCGCCCGTCGGACTGAAACCGCTCATCATGCGCGGGCTTGACCGCGAGATCCAGCGCGCCCTTGCCGGCGAGCCCGCCCGCGTGTTCTTTAAGCTCAACTCGCTGACCGACCGCGAGGTTATCGACAAGATCGCCGAGGCATCGTGTGCCGGCGTGCGCGTAGACATGATCATCCGCGGCATCTCGTGCCTCAAGCCCGGTGTTCCGGGCAAGACCGAGAACGTGCATGTCCGCTCCATCGTCGGACGCTTTTTGGAGCACGCGCGCGTCTATGCTTTCGGCGTGGACTCGGACATGATTTACCTGAGCTCGGCAGACATGATGACGCGCAACACCGAGCACCGCGTGGAGATTGCCTTCCCCGTGCTCGACCCCACCTGCCGCGCCCTAGTGCACGAGTACATGGGCATGCAGCTGCGCGACAACGTGAAGGCCCGCAGCCTCACGAGCGACGGCACCTGGGTCCCCGTGGAGCGTGCAGAGGGTGAGAAACCCTTCAACTCGCAGGAAGCCCTGCTGGAGCGCGCCTATCGCAACGCCGAGGCCGCGCCCGAGCCCGTCATTGAGGCGAAACCTGCCCCCGAGCCCGAGCCGCAGCCGGTAGCACCCAAGGTCCAAGAGGTCCAGGCGACCGTCATTGAGCCCGAGCCTGCACCTGCGCCTCAGCCCGAGCCGCAGGCAGCTAAGCCCGCGCCCGAGACGAGTGCCCATCGCAAGAAGCCCGCTGGCACGACCAAGGCCATCGAGCGTCATCGCCCCGGTCGTGTGCGCATGGGTCTGGGCCTAATCGGTCTAGGCCTTAAAACGCTCATTACCGGCAAGACCAAATAGGCGTTTGTAGAAGCGCCCCGCATTTGAGGAAAGCCTCGGATGCGGGGCGCTTTTCCCTGCTACCATGGTGCGGACAACAACGCGAATGACAGGCAGGGATATGAAGCTCACCATAGAATCGATGACGTACGGCGCCGACGGGCTGGCGCATGCCGACAACGGCAAGGCCGTCTTTGTGCAGGGCGCCGTGGCAGGCGACACCGTCGAGGCC
>CABUGR010000222.1 GCA_902491135.1 uncultured Collinsella sp.
CTACGCATGCTTCATCGTGTGGGGGCGGGGCTGTGGGGCTTGCGGCGCGTGTGCAGCTTACGTGTGACGCGCGGTGCCCGTGGCTTGCAGCCGGCCCGGCGATGGATGCGTTACTGGATGCGAGTTCGGCAGTAGGGGCAGACCTTCCAGTGCGCATCGAGCGGGCGATGGCAGCTGGGGCACACGTTACGGACCTGGGTGTCGCACACGGGACAGACGACAAAGTCCTTCTCGATGGGGGCACCGCACTGCGGGCAGGTGCCGTACTGGGCAAGCTGGCGCTCGCGCAGGGCCATGTCCAGCTCCTGCTCCTCGCGGTCGGCCGCGTAGGAGTGCGGGCGCAGGACCAGGTAGGCGATGAGGCCCACAAACGGGATCAGGGCGATGATGCCCCATGCCACGTAGGCGCTGGCGCCGCGGCGGCGAGCGTCGATGAACACATAGACGACCGACAGCACGTACAGGGCGATGATAAAGCCCACGAAGGCATAGATGACGCCCATAAGCTGCGGCGACATGAGCTCGTTGATGTATTTGGACATTGAGGTGTACCTTTCGGAATATTTACAGTCCGGACAAGTTTACCACGGGGTTTGTTTATATGGGACCACGGCTGGGTACGGGGCCGGCGCGGACACAAACATCTCAATCTGTAACAGGTGAGAGCGGAATCCGGGTCTAGATGTTACAGAACGAGACACAGGGGTCCCTCCCCGACTTCAATCTCGATCTGTAACATCTTGGGCCCCAAAACTCCTCTTACTGTTACAGATCGAGACGAACGGACAGACCGCCCGATGATTATCTCAATCTGTAACATCTAGAACCCAAATCCTCAGCTAACTGTTACAGATCGAGACAAAGAAAACCGTCCAGGCCGAATGTCTCAATCTGTAA
Source organism: uncultured Collinsella sp. (assembly GCA_902491135.1). GTDB lineage: Bacteria > Actinomycetota > Coriobacteriia > Coriobacteriales > Coriobacteriaceae > Collinsella. Next base: position 898 of record CABUGR010000222.1, read on the forward strand.
CAGTTACTCGGCAAATACAGTCCCAGATGTTACAGAACGAGACAAATCTCGGACACCAAAGGTGGCAGACGAGGTTGTCGACGTTGCCGAATCTCCCCTCGTCTGCCGTTGGCGGGTGTTGCGGGGCTGTTCGCCGCATTGCCGCTGCACTGGGGGTGTGCAGACCGTAGGATAGTCCTATTGACAGCCTGTCAACTCGTCTGGGAGGCACTGTGACAGAAACGTTTGATATCGCGATTGTGGGCGCGGGCATCACCGGGTGCGCCATCGCGCGGCAGCTCGCGCGCTATGACCTGTCCATTTGCGTGGTCGAGGCGCTGGGGGCTTCGAAGGCCAACGGCGGCCTGGTGCACGCCGGTTACGATCCGGCACCGGGCACCGTAAAGGCGCAGGTCAACGCCCGTGGTTGCGAGCTATATGGCACGTGGGCCCAGGAGCTGGGCTTTTTGTTCCGCCGCACCGGGTCGATGGTGTTGGGCTTCAACGACGAAGACCGTGCACACCTGGAGAAGCTGCGCCAGAATGGCTTGGCCAACGGCGTGCCCGAGCTGTCGATTATCGGCCCCGAGCGCATCCACGAGCTGGAGCCGCGCGCGAGCGCCCAGGCAACATGCGCGCTGTGGTGCCCTTCGACCGGTTACGTTGACCCATTTGAAGTGGCCATCGCCGCGCTGGAGAACGCGGTTGCCAACGGCGTGACGTTCATGCGGTCCGCGCCGGTGGAAGCGATTGAGGTTGCTGGCGGCGAGGCTACAGACGGGGCCGCACGCTTTACGATGGTGACGCCTGCCGGCGATGTGCGCTGCCGCTATCTGATCAACGCCGCGGGCAACAGTGCCGCGGACATCTCGCATATGGCGGGCGCCGAGGAGTTCCAGATGGTCTGGCGCCAGGGAAACATTGTGGTGCTGGACAAGGAGTCGCGCGCGCTCATGCCGCTCTACCCCGTGCCCACGCCGGTGTCCAAGGGCGTTATCGTTACGGGCACCGTGCACGGCAACACCGTGATCACCGCGACCGCTGCCGTGCGCGAGCCGGGCGACACACAGACCTATGCAAGCGATGTGAACGCGCTGCTGACGGGAGCGCGCAAGCTGGTGCCCGACCTGGACACGCGTCGCGTGGTGCGCGCGTTTGCCGGCGGTCGTCCGGTCATTCAGGGGACCAACGACTTCTTTATTGGGCAGTCGGCCGTGGTGCCAGGCCTGTTCCAGGCAGCGGGAATTCAGTCGCCAGGCGTAGCGAGCGCGCCGGCCATTGCCGAGCGCATGGAGCAGATCTTGCGCGATGCCGGCGTGACCCTGCGCGAGCGGGCCGATTGGGATCCGATTCGCCGCGCGCCGGACGACTTCGACCGTGCGCCGCATACGCGCAAGGAAGAACTCATTGAGTCCGACCCCGCGTGGGGACAGATCGTCTGCCGATGCGAAACGGTGCCCGAGGCCGAGATCGTGGCCGCGATTCGACGCCGCCCGGGCGCGGTTTCGGCCGAAGGCGTCAAACGCCGCTGCCGCGCGGGTATGGGCCGCTGCCAGAGCGGCTTTTGCCAGAGCCGCGTGGTGGCAATCCTAGCGCGCGAGCTGGGCTGCGACCCCAGCGAGGTGCTGTTGGAGGATACTGGCTCGTGGCTCGTTGAGGGACCTTTGAAGGGGGTGCGCTAAGATGGCGGAATTCAAATCGAGCACGATTGATAGCGATGCCGTTGAGGCAGTGCCAACACAGGTGTTCGACGTGGTCGTTATCGGCGGCGGACCTGCCGGCATGGCGGCCGCGCTTGCCGCACATAAGGCCGGCGCCCACGTCGCCATCGTGGAGCGCGAGCAGCATCTGGGCGGAATCCTCCGCCAGTGCATCCACCCCGGTTTTGGCCTTTCGCACTTTAAGCAGGAGCTCACCGGTCCCGAGTACGCGCAGCGCTTTATCGACCAGGTGCGCGCGACCGACATTGCGCTGTTCTTGGACAGCATGGTGCTTGGGATTGATTCGGGCGAGTCCACGGAAGACGCCACACTCCACACCGTCACGCTCATGAATCCCTCCGGTATGCTGCAGCTCACCGGACGCGCGGTCGTCCTTGCCATGGGTTGCCGCGAGCGCACCCGCAGTGAGATCAAGATTCCCGGCAGCCGACCCGCCGGCGTGTTTACGG
>CABUGR010000223.1 GCA_902491135.1 uncultured Collinsella sp.
GTCCGACGGTAGTTTCGGTGGTGCCAAAGTGCCCGCCCGTCTTGCTGTCGCAAAAGCGCTCGACGGTGGCCACGCCCTGAACGGGATCGGCGAGCGCCCCCGTTGCCACAAAGAGCATAAGGTAAAGCGTGCTTTTCTCGCGCACGGCATTGCCGTCAAAGTTGTCGATGCGATTGAGGGCATTTGCATATAGGCGGCTGTCCAGCTTGTAGCTGGCGAGAGCCGACATCATTTCGTTGGCGGCCGGACCGCGATAGTGCTCGGCGATTGCCTGATAGGCGGACTCGCCGCCGCCGAGCTTGCTGCAGATTGCCGCGGAAAGGTTGAGCGTGGTGACGGTAAAGTCGCTGTAGATGGCGGGCGCGCACTGGTCAGGCTTGCGATGGACGATGTAACGGGTGAGATACGAGCGGTTGGAAGAGCATTTCTCGAGCAGGGTACTGCCGAGATAGGAGTTTCCATTGATGAGCATTCGGGCGATCTCGAGATGTTTAAGACCGCCGAACGAGCGAATATCGTTATAGAGGACCGAGCAAGGCGTCTCTGCTGCCACGGATACCTCCTTTGATTGCTTCCTAGCCAATATGGCGATAGGAATTAATGGCCCCCGGTGGGCGACGTATTAAATGGTTGCGCAATATATAGCGTAACCAAAGCAACATTATAGGCCACATGTTCGAAATTGCAGGAAGACCGAGAGATTTTGGTTGGACTGAACGGAAATCCCCCTCTGTCTTGTTCTGTAACATTTGGACCCGGTTTTGCCCTGCATCTGTTACAGATTGACACAATCGGCCAGGCCCGCCCCGTCCGCCTCGTCATCTGTGGTTTACGTGGGGGCATGCGAAGCACGGGTATACTAACCGGCGGCGAATCTGCTCCATCGCTTAGAGCTGCTGCGTCTGGACGGCGCGTGATAGGGCTGCCAAAGCGATCGCCAGCGTGCTGAGCAACGTCCTCTCTGTGCGCACCCGTTTTTGTATGTATTAGCGCACTACCAAGCACGCCCGCGCGGCCGCATGCCGTGCCCATTGCGCGTGCAGATAAGGAACAACAACATATGCGTAATTCTGTATCTGACGTCACCGACGCCGAGATTCTGGACGAGACCCGCGAGGCCATGACCCAGGCTGCCTTCGATGCCGCCGATGAGGCCAATGCTGCCCAGGCCGTCGAGTCCGCTACCGAGAGCCTGCCCGCCTTTGACGAGCTGGGGCTTTCCGACGAGATGCTTCGTGCTATCGAGAGCTTGGGCTACACGGCGCCGACGCCCGTGCAGGCCGGCTCGATCCCCGTGGTGCTCGAGGGCCGCGACCTGCTTGCCGCCGCCCAGACCGGCACCGGCAAGACGGCCGCCTTTTTGCTGCCGACCATGAACAATCTGGAGCACATCGCTCCGCCCAAGCCCGTGCGTGAGCGCGGCGGCCGCAACCGTCGTCGCGGCGCCAAGAAGCCCGAGGGCAACGGCCGTGGCCCCGTGATGCTCGTCATTACCCCCACGCGCGAGCTTGCCCAGCAGATTGACGAGGTTGCGAGTAAGATCGCCGACGTCACCGGCCATGTCGCCGTGACCGTCGTGGGCGGCGTGAGCTACAAGCCGCAGACCGCGGCACTCAAGTACGGCTGCGATATCCTGGTCGCCACGCCGGGCCGTTTGGTCGACCTGATCGAGCAGGGCGCCTGCCACCTGAACGAGGTCAAGGTGCTGGTACTCGACGAGGCCGATCGCATGCTCGACATGGGCTTTTTGCCCGCCGTCCGCCGCATTGTGCGCGAGACGCCGGCCGAGCGTCAGACGCTGCTGTTCTCGGCGACCCTCGACGAGGAGGCCGTGGGCGAGATCACCGACCTGGTGAGCGACCCGGCCCGCGTGGAGATCGCGCCCGCCACGTCGACTGCCGACACCGTCGACCAGTTTGTGTTCCCGGTGTCCATCGAGGCCAAGAACAACCTGTTGCCCGAGTTTCTCAAGAAGGAGGGCCCGGAGCGCACCATCGTCTTTATGCGCACCAAGCACCGCGCCGACAGTTGCTGCCGTCGTCTGGAGCGTAAGGGCATCAAGGCTGCCGCGATTCACGGCAACCGCAGCCAGGCGCAGCGCGAGCGTGCGCTTTCTGCCTTCCGCGACGGCACCGTCGACGTGCTGGTGGCAACCGATGTTCTCGCCCGCGGCATCGACATTAGCGACGTGCGCTACGTCGTGAACTTTGACGTGCCGGCCGAGCCGACCGACTACATCCACCGCATTGGCCGCACGGGCCGCGCCGGCGAGCTGGGCTGGGCCATTACGTTTGTGACCGAGCAAGACGTCGACGAGTTCTACGAGATCGAGAAGCTCATGGACAAGACCGCCGACATCTACGAGGCCGGCGACCTGCACGTGGGTCCCAACCCGCCCGCGGTTGACCCCGAGCGCGACCCTGCGGCCTTTAAGGTGAAGAAGAAGACCAAGCGCGGCAAGTCCAAGAGCAAGAAGAAGCTTGAGCAGGCGCGTCGCGACGGCAAGCGCAACGGCGACGATTACGGCGATGTTGCCGGTCGTTCCAACCGCGGTCGCGACGAGCGCCGCGGCGACGGCGAGCGTCCGAGCCGTCCCAAGCGCGGCGGCAAGACCCGCGTGCGCGAGGGCGTTCAGGCTCGCGTGGACGAGGCTGTGGAGAGCGTGGCCCGCGAGGTGGCTGCCGAGGAGCGCGGCAGTGCTGTCGAGCAGGCCCCGCGTGGCAACCGTGCCGAGCGTCGTGCCAAGCAGTTCCAGGGCGAGGCACATCGCCGCCGTCGTGAGGACGAGGACCGTGGCGGTCGTCGTCGTGTTGAGCGCGAGGACGAAGGCCGTGGTTCGCGCGGCGGCAAGCGCGGCTCGGGTGACCGTCGTCGCTCCGGTCGCGATGGCGAGCGCGGCGGGCGCGATGAGCGCCGTGGCGGCGAAGGCCGTGGTGAGCGTGCTGCCCGTGGCGGTGAGTCCCGTGGCGGCAAGCGCTTTGAAGAGCGCGGTAGCCGCGGCGGCGAGCGTCGCGAGGGTGCTCGCGGCAATGGCGGCCGCGGCGG
>CABUGR010000224.1 GCA_902491135.1 uncultured Collinsella sp.
CGCCGAAGTTGAAAGGCAGATTGCCGCTCTGGCGGGCTTGCAGCGTCGAGCAGTTACGGCGTTTGGTAAAACGCCGTAACGAACTACCGCGTAACCCCCTAGCTCAGCATTGCATCCATCATCTCGGAGTTGACGGAGTCGTCGGCAGACCACTCGCCATCGTCGTTGCAGGTGTACTTGAAGATAACCGTGGTCTTCCTGGGCTCGGTGGCCTTGGTCACATCGACCATAACCTGACCGGCCATCTTGTACAGCTCGTCATCGGAAGGAACCGTGTCAAGCGCAGCAACCTTCTCCTGATACTGGGTGGAGAAGTCCTCGACGATCTTGTTCATAGATTTGCATGTAATAGAGACCTCGGCGGTCGCGACACCCTTGTCCTCGTCGACCGTCACGTCGCCGATCTTGTAGTCAAAGCCCTCAAGATAGGTCTTGGCGTACTCCTTGGGATCGATACCCAACTGCTCGAACTCGTCGCCCGAAGCCTCCTCCAGACCAGAGAGGAAGTCGTCGCCACCGTTCTTGACCTCGTCAAACTGCGTCGTAAGATCCTCGGTGATGAGCTCCTCAACCGAAGGACCTCCACAGCCGGAAAGCACGACCACGCATGCAACCAAGACGGCCATGAGGGGCGCAAGCAGCAGCTTCTTTTTCATGTTGTTCCTCCCAATGAGCGGCACCGCGCTTCCCGGACGCGGCACACGTTGTAATAAGTAAGCCCATACTATCCACTTATGAACACCCTCGGCAACGCGAAGGCGTGGTCGGTTCGTTTTAGCGTCCGAACGGTTTGCAAGCCCGCCCAACGTGCAATAAAACGCTTCCCCACGGTGCAATAAAAAAGGTGGCCGGAAAACCCGACCACCCTTGCACATCCTTTGGACGCCGCAGTTTACTTGCGGACGACCTTGACGATGGCGTCACCGGCGGCGACGGCGGACTCTGCCTCAACGGTGAGCTCGACATCGGCAAACTCGGCGGTGTTGGACACGGCCACGACGACGCAGTCCTTGTAACCGGCAGCGGCGATCTTGGCGCGGTCGATCTTGAGTATGGGCTGGCCAGCCTTCACGACGTCGTCAGCCTTGACGAAGCCCTCGAAGCCGTCACCGTTCATGTTGACGGTATCGACGCCAACGTGCACCAGAACCTCGATGCCGCTATCGGACTGCAGACCCACGGCGTGACCCATGGTGACGGTCACCTTACCGTCGCAGGGAGCGTAGACCAGATCGTCCTCGGGCCACACGGCACAGCCCTTGCCCAGAACCTCGCCACCAAAGACGGGATCGGGCACGTCGGCCATCTTGATGACCTTGCCCTTGACGGGCGAGCACAGCACGTCGGCGCCAGCAGAAGCAGAGATGGAGGCCGGAGCAGCGGCAGCCGCGGGCTCGGCCTTCTTCTTGAACATGTCAAACAGACCCATACGTTTTCTCCTCTTGATTAAGCGCAACGTTGTGCGCATGCCTACAGTAATTATAGTGCCAAATGGTTCAAATGCTAAGGTGGGGACTCGAATCGCGAGCCCTTCCCGGTAGTGCTCGTGGGACGAGCACCTCCTTTGCATCGCGGGTCGATAAGCCGAGTATCGTCTGCGCACGGGACGGGCAGAAGCGGGCGTACCAAACCCGATACTTCTTTTCGCTCTCGAGTCCTGCCGCCGCCCCGTCCCTGACACTTCCTGATACCGACCGAAACGTGCCAGAATAAGCCTGTCCCCTTTTAGCCGGTTTAGCGAATGCGGGAGTTCGCATGGATATCAAACGCAAGATTACCGAGGCGCAGGGCCTCACCCCCACCGAGCAACAACTCGGCATTGCAGCCCTTGCCATCGGCGAGGACATCCGCGGGCTTTCTATTAAGGAATTTGCCGCGCGCACCAACGTTTCTGTTGCGAGCGTGCACCGTTTTTGCAAAAAGCTCGGCCTCGAGGGATTCAAAGATCTCAAGGTCGAGCTCATCCGTCTGGCGACCGAGGCAGGAAACCGCCGCGACGTGGACATCAACTTTCCCTTCGACGCTACGTCCACCCCTGCGCAGGTCATGGAGCGCATGGAGGGGCTCTACCAGACCACGCTGGCCGAAACGCAGGAGCTGCTCGACCCCACGCAACTTGACCATGCCGCCAAGCTCATCGCGAACGCCCGACAGGTCGACATCTACACGGGCTCGCACAACCTCTATCCAGCGGGAATGTTCCGCGACCGCCTGCTCTCGGCCGGCAAGAGCGCCACATGCTACGGCAACATCGAGGCACAGGTGCGCACGGCGCTTACCTCGGATTCAGACCGCGCGGCGATCGTTATCTCCTACAGCGGCCTTGCGCCCAACCTCAAGGAAATCTTGCCGATCCTCAGCAGCCGGAACGTCCCAGTCATCGTCATCGGCACGCCCTACTGCGCGCGCATTCACCCCGGCTTTGCCGCCTACCTTACGGTGAGCGATCACGAGAGCATGACGCATCGTATCACGCAGTTCGCAAGCCACATCGCCGTGCAATACGTACTCGATTCGCTCTACAGCAGCTACTTCGCCAAAGACTACGCCCACTGCTCCGAATTCCTGGAGCGCTCGTTCCCCCACACCCGCCTCCCGGGACTCAAGTAGTCATTTAAGAACATCCCCAATGACTAACGGCCGACCTAATAACAACTTCTCGTCATTAGGTCGGCCGTTTCAACTCTAATAACTATTTATTCCGGAAACTCGTTATTAGAATCTGACACAGGAGGCCAGGCTCACGTGTGGCACCATGGCGAAAAGCAGCTTGCCCCTGCGCTAACCGAATGAGCGTGGATTTTCGGACGTCTATCTAACGAGCGTGGATAATCTCCCACTTTGAGCCTGCACACAGGCCAAAAACGGGAGATTATCCACGCTCATTCCTGAGTAGTCATTTATGAACGTCCCCAATGACTAGTCCGGCAACGCCGATGCCTTGGCAACGGCAGCGAACGGGCCGCATTCGGAGCAAGACGACGCCGCAGGTAGAGAACGGACAGCGAGCGGGTCGCATTTGAGACAAGGTGA
>CABUGR010000225.1 GCA_902491135.1 uncultured Collinsella sp.
GCCGAGAGAAACAGCGACCCGCTTGCGATGGCGATGCCATAGCCCGCCGCGCACAGAGGCGGCATGAGCGCGGTCGCCACGGCCACGCCGGCGATGAGCGTGGCGGGTTCCTGATCGCGCGAGTTGCCCAGCCCGCCCGCAAAGCCGCCCGCGAGCGCGACGGCAAGGTCCCATATGGTGGGTGTCGAGTTGTCGATGATGGCGGCCGTGGTGGTGCCAAGGGGCGAGAGCTTAAAATACAGCGTGGACGTGACCAGGCAAAAGACCATCTGCAGTGCGAGGCTGGCAATGGCCTCGACGGTGATCTCGCGGTCGAGCGTGGCAATACCGTATGCCATGGCAAGGACCGAGCCCATGAGCGGGCAGATGAGCATGGCGCCCACGATGGCGATGTCCGAATCGATATCGAGGCCGATGCTCGCGATCAGCATGGCGATGATGAGGATGCATAGGTGGGAGCCAGTCAGACGCGCCCCGTTTACAAAACGCTTGCGGATCACGTGATAGGGCGCGCGTCCCTCGCGAATGTTGAACGCGCGCTTTAAAAAGCGACCAGCCTGCTCGGCAGCCTCACTATGGGCAGGGCGGATGCCGTGGCGCCGGTGATGGCGTTCGCGTAGTCGCTTGATCTGTTGCTTATCGAGTTCCATGTCCACCTCGTTCCAGCGCGGTCCGCGCAACGCGCCCGTTGTCCTAACTCTACACCGTGGCGGGCGGGGTGTCTGTTGGATGCGGAATCCGATAGGGCGGATGACGCGGGAGCAAATGCAAATCACAGGCTCAATTCCATCCCGCGAGAATATGATGCACCAGCTCCTTCAAATGTGACGAAACTGTGAAGCACGAGAGCGTGAATTTCAAAAAATACGCTGGTCGCCAATGTTGCGCAACAGAATTCAAAAATCGACAGCTACCGTTTGATACGTATGGATACATCCGTGTCAAAGGGAGAAAGCCATGGCAAACTACAGTCCACAACACTTTGAGCCTCGGGCCAAGGCCGTCAACGTCAAGGGCGTTGCCAACCGCGCCGTCGCAACCGTTTTGACGGCGGGCCTCATCGCTCAGCCGCTCATGTCGCCGCTGGCGGCAATCGCCGCACCGTCAACCGGTAACGGCGATTCTGTTCAGGGGGGGGGTAGTTCTGTAGAGAATACCGTTGCCGCCGGTAACCAAGCGGTCGTAAAGACGGCTGCCCAGCTGGCCGAGGAGTCGGCAAAGCAGCTCAAGGACGCTCGGGCCGCCTACGATGCCGCCCAGAAGAAGGCCGACGCGGCGGGCCAGTCTCAAAAGCAGGCACAGCAGCAAAAGAATCAGGCCTCGCAGGCCGTGACCGATAACGCCGCCGAGCAGAACGAGGCCGAGGTAGCCGCGCTTCAGGAGAAGATCGACGAGCTTAAGGCAGCCGTCGAAAAGACCGAGCAGCAGCAGAAGAAGCTGGGCGACCTGAACGATCAGCTCGAACAGGCCAACAAGAGTGTCGAGGATAAGACCCAGGCGCTCAAGGACGCCAAGGCAAAGCAGGATGAGGCCAAGAAGGCCCTCGATGATGCCCAGGCCAAGCTCGAGGCCATGGGTATGGACGAGTACGAGGCCGCCAAGAAGGCCGTCGAGGACGCGCAGTCAAAGCTCGATGACGCCAATAAGGCCGTTACTACTGCACAGGACAATCTGGACCAGGCCAAGGCTGCCGAGGCCAGCGCCCAGCAGGAAAAGCAGAATACCGAGGCAGCTTTGACGACTGCCCAGGCCAAGAAGCAGGAGACTGCCGCTGCTCTCGCAGTCGCAACCACCGCGCGTGATAACGCCCAGCAGAAGTTCAACCAGGCGCAGGCCGCGCTCGATGCTGCCGTCTCGGGTACGGGTGTTGACCTGAGTGCGCTTGAGGCCGCCAAGATCGCTGCTGCTGGTGAGCTCAAGACCGCGCAGGCGGAGCTCAATGCCGCGACGGATGCCGACGCCACCGCACAGACAAATCTGCAGGCCGCCCAGGCTGCCGTCGCTGCCGCGCAGGAGAAGGCCAACGCCGCCAACGCTGCTGTGGCATCTGCCCAGTCTGCATACGATGCGGCAAACAAGGAGTACAAGGACGCGGCCAGTAAGCGTGACGCCGCGAAGACGGCATACGAGCAGGCCCAGCAGACCGAGGCCGACAAGAAGGCTGAGTACGATAAGCTTGTCGAAGTTCGCAAGCAGAAGCGCAGCGAGTGGGAGGCAGCCTGCGCCGCTTCGAACGCCGCGGAAAAGGCTTATGACGCTGCTAATGCCCAGGTTGAGGCTCTTGAGCAGCAGATTGCAGACCTAAAGTCCAACATGACCGTTGACCGGGAAGTCATCAGTCAGGGTATGTTCGGCTTCATGAACTACATCATCGGCGGCAGCCAGTTCACAGCCACGCAGAAAAAGAACGCCCAGGATGCCGTATCGACGTTGACCGGCGCCGATGACAAGGCCGAATGGTATGACCAGTACGTCGATCAGGACATGTCTCGCGACACCAATCCGCTTTCCTTGGAGCAGATGCGCAACGCCCTGACCTACCTCGATACCCAGAACAACCTCCGCAAGGCGAACGGTCAGTCGGCACTCAGCGTCAGCCTCCGCATGACTGTGGCAGCTGCCCTCAATACATCGTATTCATCGAACATCTGGGGGCACTCTGACTGCTACTATGATAACGGTGAAAATCTTGCCGGCGGCGGCGGCGCATATACCGGCGGAGAGACCGAGGATACCCTCGGCTGGCCCTACACCGGCCTCTACACCCAAGAGAAGGAGGCATTCGATAAGTACGTCGCGCAGTATGGCGACGAACTCGGCAGCCACCGATATGATGCCAATTACATCTTTAAGAACTACAACAGTGAACGCTACGACAAAATCTACGATAAGTGCGGGCACTATCTCAACATCGTCGATTCCGCTACGGTCGCCGTCGGTATTGCAACGGGTAGCGGAAAGAATACCGATTCCGAGGTAACCGTATTCGATTACAGCGCTGATGACACTCAGGCCGATTTCACGGTCTCCGAG
>CABUGR010000226.1 GCA_902491135.1 uncultured Collinsella sp.
TCAATCTCGGCGTTCTCCAGGCAGTCGGAGCCGTGGATCACGTTGGCGTTGACATCGACGGCAAAGTCGCCGCGGATGGTACCAGGAGCAGCGTCAAGCGGATTAGTAGCGCCCATGAGGGTGCGCATCTTAGCAACAGCGGAGAGACCGGAAACGACCATCTTGACGACCGGACCGCTCGTCATAAAGTCGCAGAGACCGCCAAAGAAGGGCTTGTCGGCCAGATGGGCGTAGTGCTCCTCGACGGTAGCGCGCTCGAGCGTGGTCATCTCCATGCGCTCGATAACAAGGCCGCTGCGCTCAATGCGAGCAACGATCTCGCCGATCTTGCGGTCGCGCACGGCGTCGGGCTTAATCATGATGAAGGTCTTCTCGATAGCCATAAAAGTAGCCTTTCAAGTAGGTTCGCGCGTGCCCAAGTCCCATTCCGGCACCCGCCTGGACTGCATCGTAACAGAGTTTTAGCTGCAGTTAAACAAAAAGCTGTTTATTGAAACGTTGCAATTTATTAAAGCGCTCCATATGTGTCACTTCTGTTTCGAAGCCCGATTAGAGTACCATCCGACCGCCCATCAACCGCGCCGAACAGAGCAGGCGGTCGGTTGCCGCCCGCGAACGTATCCCCTTCACAACCTGCCCAAAGGTCCTACAGAAGTTCTCGACAAGCCCCTCCCCCATAGCAACAAAATACGGGCTCCCACATCAGCAGGCGCCCGTAAAGCGAAAACGATTTATCAATAAATGGACAATACGTCTTCAGCCAAACCTCTACTTTGCCCCGTGACCCATCTCGACGACCTTGGTTAGCGATCCAAACACACCTTCGTCGACCACGAGCTGCGCCTCGGCACGCTGCAGCTGCACGGCAACGGCGGCAGGGGCGGTGCCGCCCTCGGTCGTGCGCGCGGCGACAATCGACGGGATGTCGAGCGCCTCGGTAATGTCGTGCTCAAAGAGCGGGCTTGCCTCCTGGAACACCTCAAACGGCAGGTCCTCAAGATTGCAGCCGCGCTTCTCACACATCAGAACCAGATGCCCCACCACGGCATGTGCCTCGCGGAACGGCAGGCCACGCTTGGCCAGGTAATCGGCAACATCGGTAGCGGCAAGGTGCCCCACGCCGCACTCGCGCGCCATGGCATCCTCGTTGACGGTCCAAGTCGAAATCATTCCGGCCATAACCGACAGGCACTGCAAGAGCGTATGGGCGGTATCGAGCGCGCCCTCCTTGTCCTCCTGCAAGTCCTTGTTATAAGCAAGCGGCAGGCCCTTCATGGTCACGAGCAGCTGCACCAGGTTGCCATAGACACGGCCGCTCTTGCCGCGAATAAGCTCGGCAAAGTCGGGATTCTTCTTCTGCGGCATGATGGACGAGCCGGTGGAGTAGGAGTCTGAAAGCGTGATAAAGCCAAATTCGGAGCTCGACCACAGCACGATCTCCTCGGAAAGACGCGACAGGTGCATGGCCATGACGGAGCCAGCGTAATGCAGATCGAGCAGGAAATCACGGTCGGAAACAGCATCGAGTGAGTTAGGAATCACGCCCGCAAAGCCAAGTTCGGCAGCCGTCATCTGGCGATCGAGCGGATAGCTCGTACCGGCAAGCGCGGCAGCACCCAGCGGGCAGTTGTCGGCGGCATCAAAGGCGGCCTTCAAGCGTGTAAAGTCGCGCGCGAACATCCAGGAATACGCCAGCAGATGATGCGAGAGCAGCACGGGCTGAGCGTGCTGCATATGCGTGTAACCCGGCAGAATCACCTTGTCGTACTTCTTAGCCGCATCCACCAGCACATGGCGCAGCTCAAGATTGGCCTCCATGAGCTCCTTGGCCAGCGCCTTGACGCCCAGGCGCGTGTCGGTCGCCACCTGGTCGTTGCGCGAACGTCCGGTATGCAAGCGCTTACCGGCCTCGCCGATGCGACGCGTCAGCTCGCTCTCGATGGACATATGAATGTCTTCGTCGTTGATGTCGAAGGTGAAGTTGCCGGCATCGATATCCTGTTCGATTCCGGTCAGGCCCTTGGCAATCGCCTGCTCGTCCTCGGCACTGATGATGCCCTGGGCCGCCAGCATTTTGGCATGCGCCTTAGAGCCTGCGATATCCTGCTTATAGAGATGCTTGTCGGCCGGCAGCGACGCGCCAAACTCCTGCGTGACCTCGGCCACGCCTGCCTCAAAACGACCGCCCCAAAGAGCCATGGAACCGTCCCCTTTCTCCAAATACCAAAACAAGCGCCCAAAGCAATGCGCCATATCGCTAAAGCGATTTTTCAACCGCTAGTTTTACACATTCCCCACCGTGTGCGGAGCCATGTAGCTAATTTGCAAAGAAGTGACGCGCCATGCACTTGGCGCCCAACGTCTCCCTCCGGATGTTGCCCTGCGAACCATCGATCCAGGCCTTCAGGCTCATAGGGACGTCCTCGACCCTTGCAGCATCGAACTCGGGCGCGAGGGCAAGTAAAGCATGCGCGATAGCATTGAACATAATGGATACTCCTCATATATATAGGCGCAGAGCCGCCAAATTGATAGAAGGAGCCCCGCCGGAGAACCCCGGCGGGGCTCGGACTCAGCCACAGTCGCGGCATCATATATGCGGGCGGAACGTAGGGGCCACCGATGTTAAGAAGTGTCAGCAAGCATAACGAAAGGTAGGGACCCCGTGCGCCCGTTATGTATCACGCGGATGGGCCGCGCGGATACCAAGGGAAGGAGGCGCTAGGCCTGGGCGGCAGCAGAGCTGGGGCCCTGGACCTTTGCCCACGTCTTGAGTGACAGCGTATCGATCTCGATAAAGCCGGCGCTGGCCTTCTCGTCAAACGTAGTGTCGCGGTCGTAGGTAGCCAGACCGTAGTCATACAGGCTAAACGGGCTCTTGCGGCCGACGACATGGCAGTTGCCCTTAAAGAACTTCAGACGGACGGTGCCGGTCACGAACTTCTGGGTGTCGGCCATAAAGGCGTCGAGCGCGTTTTTGAGCGGGCTGTACCACTGGCCGTTGTACACGGCGGTGGCCCAATC
>CABUGR010000227.1 GCA_902491135.1 uncultured Collinsella sp.
GTGCCCTCGGATTGGGTCATAGTGTCTGTCGTTGCCAAAACAACGTCGTTCCCTTGGTTGGCTTAAAGTGGCACTTTTACCTGCGACGTTGCCATCGCTGAAGTAGTCATTGGGAAGGCGGCAGTTGGGGACGCTCCTTTTCTGCCGGCAGTTGGGGACACTCCTTGTGCCAGCGTTGCATCGAGTGCTTGGGAAACCGCGACCCGGTTTTTGGCCGAATAGTGGGTCGCATTTTCCGGATGGGGTGGGTTGCGGAAAGTGCGACCCGGAATATTGCTCTGAAACGGGATGCCGTTTCCCCGACGTGCCTCAAACGGAAAGCGCATCCCATTCCGGAGCTCCAAAACGGGATGCGCTTTCCGCGCGGAAGAATTGCCGCAGCTGCGTTAAGCAGTGTCGCTCGTTACTCGCCCAGCACCAGCGCCGCGAGCTCTGCCTGGGTGTCCACCACGTAGTCGGCGCCGGTGGCTTCCAGCTCTGCGCGGCCGCGGAAACCCCAGCTGACGCCCGCACTCTTAAGGCCGGCGTTGTGGCCGGTCAGGATATCGACATTGGAATCGCCTACGTAGAGCGTGGTCGCCGGGTCGGCGCCTAGCTCTTCCATCACATGCAGCGTGACGGGTGCTTCGGGCTTGGGCGGAAACGCATCGACACGGCCCTGCACCAGCGCAAAGCGCTCGGAACCAAAATACTTTTCGATAAGCGGAGCCGCCGAGACGTGGTCCTTGTTAGTGAGCACGGCAAGCTGAACGCCCGCGGCGCGCAAGCGGTCGAGCATCTCGATCGTGCCGGCATAGGGAGCGGTGTGGTCTTCCTTGTGCTCGCCGTAGTAAGCCCTAAACTCGGCAAGCGTCTGCTCAAACATGCGGCCGTCGCCTGCGTACTCGGCGGGCATAAAGCGCTCAACCAGCTTGAGCATGCCGTTTCCCACCTTGTAGCGGTACTCGTCAACGGCAAACGTGGGCCAGCCGTGCGCCTCGCAGGTATGGTTGCCGGCGGCCGCCAGGTCCTCGAGCGTGTTGAGAATGGTGCCGTCCAGGTCAAAGATCACATGGGAAAAAGCTGCTGCCATGGGTGCTCCTGCCGCTTGAGTTGTAAAACGCACCCCATGATACTGGGCATGCGTGCCGGGCATGTTTGGAATCTGAATATCTTTAATAGCCCTGAGCCTTTGTCGTTAGCAAATTCTCGGCAGCTGCTCTCCTACGAGCATGTCGAGGATGCGGGTCGAGCCCCAGCCGGTGCGCACGCGCACGGCGGGATGGGCGCCCTCGGCAAGTGGCAGCACGCGGCCGATGATGGCGGCATTCTCGCCGTAGCGGGCGGCGCGCATGGCGCTCAGCGCGGCATCGGCTTGCTCGGCCGGCACGACGGCAACCATCTTGCCCTCGTTTGCCACCTGCAGCACATCGTAGCCGAGCATCTCGCAGGCGGCCTGCACGTCGGGACGCACGGGCACGGCATCCTCGTCGATCTCCATGGCAACGCCGCTGGCCTGCGCAAACTCGTTGAGCGTCGAGGCCAGGCCACCGCGCGTGGGGTCGCGGAAGCAGCGTGTGTCGGGTGCTGCGGAAAGCACATCGGCAATCAGGTGGTTGAGCGGCGCGGCGTCGCTTTCGATGGTGCTCGAAAACGCCAGACCCTCGCGTTGGCTCATGATAGCGATGCCGTGGTCGCCCAGTGTACCCGAGACCAGGATGACATCGCCGGGCTGGCAGTTTGCGCCGCTGAGCGCCACGCCCGCAGGCACCTCGCCCACGCCGGCGGTATTGATATAGACGCCGTCGGCCCCGCCGCGCTCGACCACCTTGGTGTCGCCCGTGATTATGGACACGCCCGCCTCGTGCGCCGTCTCGGCCATCGTCTGCACAATCTGGCGGAGCCTATCCATGGGATAGCCCTCTTCGAGGATAAAGCCGCACGACAGGTAGCGCACGTTGGCGCCCGAGGTCGCGACGTCGTTGACGGTTCCGCACACGGCGAGGCGGCCGATGTTGCCACCGGGGAAGAACTGCGGCGAGACTACAAAGCTGTCGGTCGACATGGCGATGCGCCCGCTCGCGGGCAGCGCGGCGACGCCGGCATCGTTGCCTTCGAGCAGCTCGGGCGACCCAAAGGCATCCAAAAAGACCTCATCGATGATGCGTTTCATCATCTGGCCGCCGGAGCCGTGGCCCAGCAGGACGGTGCTATCGGTAACGCTATGGGACATATCGAAAACTCCAATCGTGGGTGGAATTATATGGGTGAGGCGCAGCGTCGACTGGTCCGCCGTTCGTTAGAACGGCGGAACCTATTAGCCTCGGTAGCGGAAATATGCTGCGCAGCTGCCCTCGGAGCTCACCATGCAGGGGCCGACGGGGTGTTCGGGCGTACAAGCGTGGCCGAACAGGGGGCAGTCGCTCGGCGTAATGGCCCCGCGCAGCACGTCGCCGCAGCGGCACCCGCGCAGCTCGACCGTCTCCTCGACGGGCACGTCAAAGAGGGTACGGGCATCAAAGCGCGAGAACTCGGGGCGGATGGAAAGGCCCGAGTTGGCAATCGGCCCCAGCCCGCGCCATGTGGTGTCGCATGGCTCAAACACCTGCTCGACCAGCTGGCGCGCCACGGGGTTGCCGTCTGCGTTGACGCCACGGCGGTAGGCGTTGTCGATCGCGGGTCTGTCCTCGACAACCATCTGGACCAGCATGCAGATGCCCTGCAGGATATCGACCGGTTCAAATCCCGTGACCACGCCCGGGGTATCGAACTCGTCGACCAAAAAGCCAAAGGGGGCCAGACCCGTGATGGTGGCGACGTGGCCCGGCAGGATAAAGCCATCGATGGTGGTCTCGGGATCGTTGGCAATCGCGCATAGCGCCGGCGGCGTGGTCTTGTGGGCGCAGTAGACCGAGAAGTTCAAAAGCCCGCGTGCATCGGCCTCCAAAATGGCGGCGGCGATGGTGGGCGTTGTGGTCTCAAAGCCCACGCCCATAAAAATGACCGGGCGATCGGGGTTTTGCTCGGCAATGTCGAGCGCGTCG
>CABUGR010000228.1 GCA_902491135.1 uncultured Collinsella sp.
GCTGGTCGTTCTAACGAGTTGCGCGACCGTCGTGATCCGCGTGCCAGCCGCGATCGTCGCGATGACTGGCGCAACTACGACGATACCCGCGAAGAGCGTCGCGGCGGCTACCGTGGTGGTCGCGGCGGCAACCAGGCCGGTTCCCGTGGCGGCCGCGCCGGCGGTCGCGATAACCGCGGCAGCTATGGCAACAGCCGTGGCGGCAAGCGTGGTAGCAGCTCCCGTCGTCCCGGTGACGGCGGCGGCAAGCGCAAGTAACATACGCATCGCCCGCTAGAGCGAGGTGAACCAAGGGTCCCGAGCAACTACGCTCGGGGCCCTTTTTGTTTGCCGTATCCGATCGCTAGTTCAAATGTGATTTCCTCGGGAATGCATCTAGAGGATGCCGTGGACCTGTTTCCTGCCATGCGGCAATGGGTCCCATGGGGTGCGCCGTGCATTTTTTGGAGTATTCTGCAGTTCGAGTTGTCTGCATATGATTCGACGTCGCCAACGGTGGCCTTCGGATATCCCTAGCGAGCGTTCCGAGTCAGATTTCGCCGTTTTCCGGAGCAGGGGCGCATCATTCTCGCCATGTCGGGACCTAAAAGGATACGGCGCCCTACAGTTTTGCCCATCCGCGGCGGTGCTGGCGCGGCCACGTTGCAGAATACTCCGTTTTTTGCACGGGCCAGGATGGGGTACCTCGGGAGAACACGGCGGTATCCCGTAAATATATACAATCTGTACCGTAATTTATACAAAACGAAGAGGCAGACAGCGTAGCGTGGGTGCATCGGGGTGCTTGGCGCATCAAAACGGGGACCCCACGTGCCGTATACTCTGGCTGGATGTGAAAGCGGCTTGACGCGTTGCCAGGCGTAGGGGGAGGGTGCCTAGATGAACGTATTCGAAATTGTGTTTAGTCCGACGGGTGGAACGCGGAAGGTGTCTGGCCTTGTGGCCGGGGCACTGGACAAGAATACCGTTACCGTCGATCTGACCGATAGCGGGCTAGATTTCAGCGCTGTCTCGATGACTGAGGACGACGTGGCCGTAATCTCTGTGCCGGCGTATGCCGGTAGAATCCCGGCTGTGGTGGCTGACCGGTTGGACATGGTGCGCGGCAACGGGGCTCGGGCTGTTTTGGTTTGTGTATACGGAAACCGCGCGTTTGAGGACACGCTCGTAGAGCTGGAGGACGTTGCGAAGCATGCGGGATTCCGGGTGATCGCGGCAGTTGCAGCCATTGCAGAACATTCCATTGCGCGACAGTTTGCTGCCGGTCGTCCGGATGCGCAGGATGCGGCGCAGCTCGCAGAGTTTGCGCAGCAAATTCAGCAAAAGCTGTTGGCTGAGGATACATCCGAGCCCTCTATTCCCGGCAATCGTCCTTATAAACAAGCCGGAGGTCACCGCATGGCACCCGAGGCAACAGAGGATTGCGTCTCCTGCGGTGCATGCGCCGCGGCGTGCCCCGTTTGTGCTATCGACAAGGGTGACCCCAAACGAGCGGCTGGCGAGGCGTGCATCTCCTGCATGCGCTGCGTTGCCGTATGTCCGCGAGGCGCTCGTAAGCTTGATTCCAACAAACTATCCGCTGTTTCCCAGATGCTGAGCAAGGTTTGCGTCGCGCGGAAGGAATGCGAGCTCTTCATCTAGCGCAAGTGAGATTGGTGCAAACAAACCTGGCCCTTTTGCACCAAAAACGATCCGTTTTCCTCCGTTCCCAAGGGATCATGTGATCCGAAGGAGACGGAGGAAAACGGATCAAAAAGGAAAAATAGTAAGGCGCTCTTTTTCACATTGAATATTGCAATTTGGTAACGCGTTTTATCAAATATGGAATTTATCTGCGGTAATGTTCTATTTCACCGCTGAGGGTGACATTTTATACCGCCTGCCGAACCGTATGGAGACCTCACAACTTTTTAGGTCAGTGTTGTGCGTGTAACAATTTCGCCCGGCCTCGCCTCCGGGCTGCCATGTGAGAGGGGATCTTATGGCTCGACTGCACGTAATGGAACGCAGCCACGCTCAGGCCGTCATGGACGACCTGCACGATGCGCTCGGACGTCGTCTGGCGGTGAGTTCGCTCGCCCCGTGTCCCGTTGAGTTTACGGCAGCGCTCGTCAACCTGTGCTCCACCCAGAGCTGCGGCAAGTGCACGCCCTGCCGCGTGGGCCTGAGCGCGCTGAGCGATCTGCTCGCCGATGTGCTCGAGGGCCGCGCCGACGAGTCCACGCTCAATCTGATCGAGCGCACCGCCCGCACCATCTATCTTTCGAGCGATTGCGCCATCGGTTACGAGGCCGGCGCCATGGCGCTTACGGCTATCCGCGGTTTCCGTGACGATTTTGAGCACCACATCCGCGAGCACTCCTGTGGCTTTGACCGCGAGGCCCGCGTCCCGTGCGTCTCGGGCTGTCCGGCGCATGTCGACATTCCCGGTTACATTTCGCTCGTCGAGGCCGGCCGCTATGCCGATGCCGTCAAGGTCATCCGCAAGAATAACCCGCTGCCGTTCGTTTGCGGCCTGGTGTGCGAGCATCCCTGCGAGATGCATTGCCGCCGTGGCATGGTCGACGACCCCATGAACATCCTCGCCCTCAAGCGTTTTGCCGTTGAGCACAGTGACCTCAACGACCACAAGCCGCATGTAGTGGACAACACCGGTAAGCGCGTCTCCGTGATCGGCGGCGGCCCGGCTGGCCTTTCCTGTGCCTACTACCTGGCCGTGATGGGCCACAAGGTGACCATTTTTGAGCAGCGCCACCACTTGGGCGGCATGCTGCGCTACGGCATCCCCAGCTATCGTCTGCCGCGCGAGCGCCTGCAGGCCGAGATCGACTGGATCTTGAGCGCCGGCATCGACGTTGAGCTCGATCACTCCGTGAACGGCGAGGAGCTCGCTCGCCTGCGCGACGAGTTCGATGCCGTCTACCTGGCCATCGGTGCCCATAGCGACAAGAAGCTCGGCCTTCCGGGTGAAGAGGCGCCCGGCGTGGAGTCGGCCGTCAAGATGCTGCGCGCCATCGGAGACG
>CABUGR010000229.1 GCA_902491135.1 uncultured Collinsella sp.
CAGCCTGTAGAACGAGGCCGGCTCCATAGGAATCTCCTCGAGCCTTCCGTTGCGTCGCCGAACCCACGATGTTCCGTTTGCGTCGGTGAAAGCCGTTTCGGGCGCCGTGCGTACTCCCATTCCGTGCCCTTCCGTCGGGAGCCATATGTACCATGCTCCAGGAGGAAGCGTGCCGACGCAGACGCGGTTGGGAAAAACGGGGCGGTTGTCCTCTCCTTTGAAAGAGGGGCCGGCTCCGCTAATCCCGACGCAGGTGACGATTGCGTCGTAGACGGGGGACTCGCTTTCGTTTCGAAGCACGACGAACTGCCAGACGAATCGATTGTCCTCGGGCTGACCGGTACGGTTTCGACCCCCTTCGTACCATGCCGATATGCGGGATGGCTGATACCGCTTGATGTCGTCCTCCCTGTTCCTTTTGCTCTGGCTGCCTTGCCAGAATGCGACAATCAAGGCCACCAAGGTAACGAGTCCGATGAATGCTTGGACAATCAGATTGGCGATGTCTATATCGATGCCAAAAATCATTGGATGGTCACCGGCTCAGCGTCGTGGGGCGATAATTCTAACTCCGAATAATACGGCTTGATCGATGGTCGACGTTACGTAAACGTCAAAATGGGTTTGTCTTAACAGCCTTATTTTCTTAAGACAAACTTGCCGCAACGCCAATTCAAAGAGTTTGCCGTGACGCAGACAGATGCAGTTGGTTGCTGAAAAGCGTGGTTATTTGGGCAGGATTCGCTTCAAAACGCCCGTCGATTATTACGATCTAATGCAGCCTGTAGGGTGGATGTACTTCGATAAGCAGTAGTCGACATGCTCTGGTTTTGAACGAAAAGTCCCAGAGACAATCGATAACGATTCTTCTTTGATGATGCGAGCGGCGCTACCATTAGCAGCGCCGCTTGTTTTCCGCTCGCAGATAGATCCCGCCATGTTGACCACCGAATGCATCTTGACCGACGTGCTCGTACTCCTATTCGGGCACAGAAATTGGAGGCGCGGCCCCCAGCGTCTACTCAGCGAAATTCGTTAAGAAAGCTGACATCGAACACTGTGAACTCCGTCATCGAATCGAATCTCATTGACTGGGATGCGTTCATTAATGATGACTTTGATGCCTATTTCAAAGCTCGCGTCATGGCTTTGCTGGACGCTATTGAGTTCGCACTGGGCAAGTCCATCTCCGATAGGGGCACCGAGGAAACAGTAAAGAGATTTGGCCGCTCATTGGAATAAGATGCTTCTTAGCTCCGTTATTGGTTATAGAAAGAAGGCTTAATGTCTGATTTTGAAATTTTGCAGCAGTTGTGCGAAACAGCAGACGAACTTTCAAAGAAATACATCAGCTCTAGTTCGCCTGACTTTAAAGCATGGAAGACAAGGGCGGACAGGCTTTTAATTAGGCGATTTGGAAAAGACAGCTACGAATTTAAAAGCTTTAACAAAATCAGCTACTCGTTGTCTTTCTTCACCTCCGGTACGCCCGACTCGGCTTTCGTTGAAGCCTGTGCGGACGGCCTGCGCAGTGCAAAAGCTGTGCTGGAGACATACCTTGATGAGTTTTCAGACGAAGGGGAAACCGGATCGACTGCAAATGTTGGAGATTATTCGAAGGTATTTATCGTTCATGGTCACAACGGAGAGCTTAGAGAAAGGGTCGCGAGAATCATCGAAAGGCAGGGCCTGACGGCGGTTGTCCTAAACGAGCAGTCAAATCAGGGCAAGACAATCATCGAAAAGCTGGAAATTGAAGGCGATGCAGCAGGAGCGGTATGCCTTTTTACGGCGGACGACGAAGGAAGAGCCCAGGCAGAACAGTCGGAAAAGCCCAGGGCTAGACAAAATGTTGTATTTGAAGCCGGATACTTTATTGGTCGGCTTGGCAGGGAAAACGTTGCAATTCTTGTTGACAAAGGTATCGAGATTCCCTCCGATCTACAGGGCGTCGTTTATACCGGAACAGACAGTTGGGAGTTCGGCCTCTTGAAAGAACTCAAGTCCATGGGATATTCCATCGACTTTAATAAGATGGATATCTAATCCGTTGATCCCTCCTTTCACCGACTGGCAAAACGATTTACACCTAATTGTGGACATTGCCCACACGATTTCTCTTTGCCCCCGCATCGATCTCGCTAAACTAATAGCTGCTGCTACCAGGGCATTTTCTGGTGCACATTCTATTGGCTCCTGCGAAGATCGGAGCGGGTATGTTTGCTGCAAAGTCCTACACCAGCCGTCATTACATTGCGATTGTTGCCATGGCCTGCCTATGCGCTTTGCTGGGCGGGCCTTCTTATGCCGCGGGCGCGGAGAGCCTCATCATCGCGGGCGCGACGTACTACGAGCCGGGCGTGTCGGGCCCCGACTGGGCCTGGACCGATGCCGACCACCTGGAGCTTAACGGCTACGCGGGCGAGGCCATCGGCGCCGAGGGCGACCTGGTGCTGACGCTTGCCGGGCAGAACTCCGTGACGGAGTCGCATGCGCCCGATGCGGACATCACGCTGTGCGGCATGGAGGTGTGGGGCAACCTGACGCTTCGCGGCACCGGGACCCTGACGGCGACGGGCTCGCAGTGCGGGATCCACGTGTCGCAGGCGCTCGTGGTTGACGGCTGCACCGTCGATGCGCGGGCAGACGGGGCCGATATTACAAACGAGGCGGTCGCCGGCGTGATCGCAGGCGACATGACCGTGCGCGGCGGCGGGCGCGTCGTTGCCGCGGGCGCCGGGTCCGGAGCGGGCGTGCGCGCCTACGGCGTGTATCTGCAGGACGCAGGCCTTGGCGATGGTGCGGCCGGCTGTCGTCTTTCCGTCGACGCATCGTGGCTTGATGCGACCGGTGCAGATGGCGGGGTTGTTTGCACGGGCGGGTCGCTTGTGTCCGCACGGTTTGTGGCGCCTGCTGGCGGGGCCTTTGGTGCTGGTGGCGTGTTGGATGCTGCAGGCGCTGTGGCACCGCACGTGGTGGTTGAGCCCGATGTCGCCACGCCTCCGGCGGGGGAGACGT
>CABUGR010000230.1 GCA_902491135.1 uncultured Collinsella sp.
GCGGGGTCCGTTCAGGCTGTTGCGTTGAGATTGAAAATCAACCGTCTGTTTAAAGAAAAAGGACGATATGAAAGAAATAGGAGAATTTGTACCCTTTGGCTTGCTCTTTTGCAAACGTATTCCCAATACGTTTTAAACATGCGGCACTCGCCTTAAGGTCGAAATATAAACGGGGCGAGGCCGGACTACGTCACATACCGCAGGACGGGGGCACAGATCAGATTCACCTATCATGAATTCATCTGCGCGATAAAACTGCGCATGCAAATTTACCGCACTATGAACTACATCGTGCGGGACATGAAGGTGTCGACGACCCGCTAGCTTCACCCGCTTGAAAACACCCGCAAGCGACGGCAGCGTGAAAAGCAATTGGCCTCCGGCGAAACCTCTGCGGAGTTTTCGATCTCCGTATTTGTCGAACTGCCAGTTCTGCCACGCCGCCACTTCCTGCCCGCCGAGATCGTTCCTCAAGCCGCACAGCAGCCCGCCTTCTAAGACCTCAGAGTTCGCCATCGAAGGCGACCTGCCCAGACTCCTCACAATCGGCTTGCATGAGGCCCCGCGCTCCAACATCCTCTGGACCGTGTCCCTCTCGTACCTGGTGAGCGAGCCCGCCGTTGGCCCTCGGATGAAGCTACCGATCGAGACGGGGCGTATGATGGGCGGTCGCTGGAATCGCGCACCACGCCATCTGCCCTCTCGTGCGATAATCCTCCGCAGAAGTCACCGACAGCAGAGGGAGTTTGTGATGAAGGTTCTTTTGGTCAATGGCAGCCCCAAGGCAAACGGCAACACCGCCCGCGCACTCGCCGAGGTCGCCGAGCAGCTCAATGCCGAAGGCATTGATACCGAGGTGTTTCAGCTGGGCGCCAAGCCCATTCGCGATTGCATCGGTTGCGGCCAGTGCGGCAAACTTGGCGGTCGCTGCACCTTTGACGATGACGTGGTGAACGAGCTCATCGCTGCCGCCGAGCAAGCAGATGGTTTTGTCTTTGGCTCACCCGTCTACTATGCGCACCCCAGCGGACGCATCCTTTCGGCCCTCGATCGCGCCTTCTATGCAGGCGGGCATGCCTTTGAGCACAAACCCGGCGCCGCGGTCGCCGTCGCCCGTCGCGGCGGCACGTCAACCACGTTCGATGTGCTCAACAAGTACTTCACCATTAAGCAAATGCCCGTAGTTGCTTCCACCTACTGGAACAACGTGTTTGGCCGCGTGCCCGGCGACGCCGATGGGGACGCCGAAGGCCTTGCCACCATGCGAAATATCGGCAAAAACATGGCGTGGCTCCTGCGCTGCATCGAGGCAGGACAGGCCGCCGGCATCAACGCACCCGAGGCAGATCGAGCAACGACCAACTTCATCAGGTAGAACGGCGGAACAAATACATGAACGTGCAGATTTTTGGCACCAAAAAGTCCTTCGATACCAAGAAAGCACAGCGCTTCTTCAAAGAGCGCCGCATTAAGGTGCAGTTTATCGACCTTAAGGAAAAGGAGATGAGCAAGGGCGAGCTCACGAGCGTGATGCAAGCGGTCGGCGGCATCGACAAGCTGCTCAACCCCAAAGCCAAGGACGAGGAAACGCTCGCGCTCATCCAGCACCTTACCCCCAGTCAGCGCTTCGACAAGCTGCTCGAGAACCAGCAGGTCTTGGCCGAACCCATCGTGCGCAACGGCAAAAAGGCCACCGTCGGTTATTGCCCCGATGTATGGGGAGCCTGGGAGTAGCTTGTGTTATTTGCCGGCGCGTGGGTATAAGAGCAGACGTTTGGCATAAGATTCAACTGTAAGCCATGTCTAACAAAGGAGGGCACATGCCCAACAAACCCGTGAAGATCATCATGCTTACCGGATACCTCGGTGCCGGCAAGACCACGCTGCTCAACCACATCCTCGCTAACGACGGCGGTATCCGCGCCGCCGTGATCGTCAACGATATCGGCGAGATCAACGTCGACGCCAGCCTTATCGCCGACGGCGGCCTTTCCGAGACCGATGACCTCATCCCGCTCACCAACGGCTGCATCTGCTGCACGCTTTCGGACGACCTGGCCAACCAGCTGCAGGGCATCGCCGATTCGGGCAACTTCGACTACATCATCATCGAGGCTTCGGGCATTTGCGAGCCTATCCCCATCGCCTACACCATCTCGAGCTTCTGCGACGAGGCCAAGGTGGGCGGCGAGCCCAAGCTCGCGCTCGACAACATCGTGGCCGTGGTCGACTGCGCCCGCATGTACGACGAGTTCAACGGCGGTCGCGACCTGCTGGCCGAGGATATCGACGAGGACGACATCGAGAGCCTGCTCATCCAGCAGATCGAGTTCTGCTCCACGCTGATCCTCAACAAGACCGATACCGTGAGCCCTGAGCAGATCGCCGAGCTTAAGGCCATCGTGCGCAGCCTGCAGAAGGACGCTGTGATTGTCGAGGCTCAAAACGGCGAGGTCCCCATGGAGGAGCTGCTCGACACCGACCGCTTCGACTTTATGCGCGCCTACAACTCCGCCGCCTGGATCGAGGCCATGGAGCATCCCGAGGAGCACGACGACCCCGAGGTGCTCGAGTACGACATCGAGACCTTTGTGTACTCGCGCCGCAAGCCGTTTGACCTGCAGAAGTTCACCGATTTTGTTGAGCAGGAGTGGCCCGACGAGGTCATTCGCGTCAAGGGTCCGCTGTGGCAGACCGGCGATCCGGACATGTGCTACATGTTTGAGCAGGCCGGCCACCAGATGCGCCTGATGGAGAACGGCCTGTTTGTCGACTCGGCGCCCGAAGGCGAGAAGCAGAAGATCATCGACGAGAACCCCGAGATCATGCAGATTTGGGACGACGAGACGGGCGACCGTATGACGAGTCTGTGCATCATCGGCCGTCACATGGACAAGGATGCGCTCATCGCTTCCCTCGATGCCTGCCTGACCGACTGGCACCGCGCCTAGGTTTATCCAAGCGGGCATTTTTCTGTCTACGTAACCGCCAAACCACCACGAAGGTTAACTTCGTG
>CABUGR010000231.1 GCA_902491135.1 uncultured Collinsella sp.
GGCCCCGCCTGGCAAGTGCGCGGATGTGTCCGCCAATCCGCGGCTGATGTTACGTGCCGCTACGCGATGGTCGCGGTGTAGGAGGCGACGTCCTCATAGGAATCGGTCAGGTAGGCGTCGATGCCGATGGTCGTATTGACGAGGTCGTCAAGGCTGTCAAGCTCGCCGCTCGAGAACGTGAATTCCTCGGTGGCGTTGGTGCCGGGCATCAGGTGAGCCGAGAACCAGGGTTCCTTCATGGTGCCGTTGACGTTGGTCTTGCCGGAAGGAGCGTAGAAGGTCAGGTCCTTGTCGCTCTTGTTGGTGATGTTGACGACAAAGCCGATGTCGCCCCAGTCGTCCTTGAACTTCTCGGTGATGGTGATGGTGCACAGATCGTCATCGGCGACGGTGACGGCGGGGGAGATTTCGACGCTCTGGACATCTTCGTCTTCGACGGCCTCATCGATCTCCTCTTCCTTCTCGGCCGCCTCGCGATCCTTCTTCACCGTACCGGACAGGTCCTTGTCGGACTTGGTGAAGATGAGCTTGTCGCCGTCCACCTCCAGGACGAGCTTGTCGTCCTTGAGCTTCAGATCGTGCGACTCATCTTCGGCGGTGATCGTTACGGTGGTGGCGTCCTTGGCTTCCCATTTCAGGTCGGCGACCTCAAGGAACATATCGAGGACGCCTGTGCCGTCCTCGTCGAGGATCAGGACGCAGTTGAGGCCCCACTCCTTGAGCATATCCATGTACTCATCGGTGAGCTCTTCGCCATCCAAGGTTCCACCCGAGTACTGCCAGCTGCCGACGAAGTTGGCCTTGGGGTCCTTGCCGCCGCCGCTGCAGCCCGTCAGGGCAAAGGCGAGCGCCAGGACGCATGTCAGAAATGCGAGTACGGACTTTTTGAACGTTGTCTTCATGGTGTCCTCCTTCATCGAACGAAACCCATAGAAGCAAATGCGGGGGTGGCGGATCCCCCGCCAATTACCAGATAGAGGGGCTAGGGCCGGGGCGTTCCGCAGTTGCTGCAGAACTTGCCGCCGTTTTCGCTGCCGCAGTTGGGGCAGAACCACTTTGCCGGTGCCGGGGCGGGTGCGGGACTGCCGCACTCGGAGCAGAACTTGCCGGTGTTGGTGGCGCCGCAGCTGCAAGTCCACGTGCCGGCCGCAGGTGCGGCGGCGGGAGCCGGTGCGGGGGCGGGAGCCGGAGCCGGCTGCGGGGCGGCCTGCTGCTGTGCCTGGCCGGCGGCGAACAGCTGGCTGGCGTTCATGCCGCCCATGCCACCTGCCATGCCCATGCCCATAAAGCCTGCCATCGCGCCGTTGGGGTTGGCGGCTGCCGCTCGCATCGCATCGCTCTGGGCGCTGGCGATGTTGGCTGCCGCCATGGTGGGATCGCGCATGACCGCGGCTTTCTGCAGGTCCTTGATCATCTGCTCGTCTTCTTGCGAGGCGGCGATGGAGTTGACGCCAAAGCTTACGATCTCAACGCCGCGCAGGTCACGCCAGTCGGCAGAGAGGACCTCGTTGAGCGCGCGGGCGAGCTCGGTGGTGTGGCCGGGGATGGCGCTGTAGCGGATGCCCATCTCCGAGATCTTGGCAAAGGCGGGCTGCAGGGCGGTGAGCAGCTCGGACTTAAGCTGGCTGTCGATCTTGTCGCGCGTGTAGCTATCGGTCACGTTGCCGCACACGTTGGTGTAGAACAGCAGCGGGTTGGTGATGCGGTACGAATACTCGCCGTTGCAGCGCACGGAGATGTCGACGTCCAGACCGATGTTGTTGTCGACCACGCGGAAGGGCACGGGCGAGGCGGTGCCGTACTTGTTGCCGATGATCTCCTTGGTGTTGATGAAGTAGACGCGCTGGTCTTTGCCCGCGTCGCCGCCAAAGGTAAAGCGGCTGCCGATATTGGCAAAGGTTTCCTTGATGGAGTCGCCCAGGTTGCCGCTAAAGACGCTCGGCTCGCTGCCGGTGTCAAAGACGAACTCACCGGGCTCCAGCGCGACTTCGATGATCTTGCCGTTTTGCACCACGAGCATGCCCTGGCCGTCGTTGACGGCGATGACCGAGCCGTTGGAGATGACGTTGTCCTCGCCGCGCGTGTTGGAGCTGCGGCCGCCGGTGCGCTTGCTGCCCTTGCAGGCCAAGACGTCAGCGGGCATCGATTCGCAGTAGATAAATTCCTTCCACTGGTCGGCCATGACGCCGCCGGCAGCACCCAATCCAGCTTTCAAGAGTCCCATGGTGATCTTCCTTTCTCGTCAAAGGCCGGGTGGTATTGGTCAGGATGGTTAATCGTCCTTGTCGTCCTTCATGACAACGGTGGTCTCGGTGTGGCTGAAGGTGTCGTGCTTCTCGGTCAGGTCGAGCTCGCCACAGTAGCAATCGGCGTGGGTGGCCTCGTTGGCCGTCTTGAGCTGGCCCACCAGCAGCACGTCTGCGATGACCACGATGATCAGCGGCGCGACGATGTTGATGAGGATGCCCTCGATATCAAAGGTGAGGTAATCCGGATCGAAGGCGTTCTCACCCATGAAGAGGATCTGGGAGAGGACAAATCCGATCACAAAGAACAGCACCGAGGCGATAGCGAGCTTGGGCTTGGAGCAAGGAAGCTCGCCGACCATACGGCCGGTTTGGCCGTTCATGGCAAACAGGTAGCTCTTGCCGTTCCACGAGGTGGAAAGCATCCACACGGGGAACAGGGCATAGTCGCTGTCTTCCCAGGTGTAGTCGAGCTGCTTGCTTTCGACCGTGGCATCGTCGTATTCGTCGACGACGGTCTCGCGCAGGGCCGAGACCGTGCTTTCTTCCATGCGGCGCTCGGCGCGCGCCTTGCAGGTCTCGCAGTCCTCGTCGTAACGGTTGGCGATGTAGCCGGGCATATATGCGACCGAGAACGGGCGCAGTGCGTCGTAGTCAAACGGCTCGATGGCATCCATGTGGCCGTCGGGCATCTTGGACGATCCGTCGACGGGCACGCGCTTAAACGAGATATTGCCCTTGCGATAGGCATCGTAGTGGTCGGTGG
>CABUGR010000232.1 GCA_902491135.1 uncultured Collinsella sp.
TGTCGAGCAAAGGCTGGCGAAGGCGGTGCGGGCGCTCGTGCTATAACTAGAATACTTAGCGCAAACAAACCTCAACCGCACAAGGCGCACATGGATCAGATTTACGACAACAGGTACTATTCCGCCGGTTCGCGTGAGCCGTCGCCTCGCCGTGCGCGCACGGTGCAGCTCGGTGGGTCCGCCTACGCCGGCGCCGACCGCTCCATGCAGCGCCCGACAAGTACCTCGCGCCCCAATGCTCAAGTGAATACTTCGACAGATGGACCAGTGCGCCCGGCACGTTCGTCGCATGCTCAGCGCTCGTCGGCTCAAACGCACGATAGGTCGAGCAGGCCTTCGAACCGTTTTTCGGGCTCGGACTTTATGCACTACGCCAACGACAACGCGGTGGTCAAGGCGATCTACGACTTTACCCACGGTCCTCAGCGAGGGCTATTCATCGGCATTGTCGTTGCCCTGGTGCTCGTGAGCCTGTATTTCCCCGTGCGCGACCTGTACGTGGCAAAGCGTTCGAGCGATATCTTGACCAAGCAGGTCGAGATTCGCCAGCAATACAATGATGGGCTGCAAAAAAGCGTCGACAAGCTGCTCTCGGAGGAGGGTATCAAGGATGCGGCATCCGAGGACCTGGGCTTGGTGATGCCCGGCGAGAAGAGGATTGAAGTGCAGGGCCTGGACGGCGATTCGGATGCCTCGTCGAGCCAGAAGTCGTCGAACGCCAAGAAGGCCAGCGAAGTTGCCAAGGAAATCGAAGAAGTCGGTAAGGACGCGCCGTGGTACATCCAAGCGCTCGACATGCTGTTTGGGTTTAACGGCGTCGAGGGCCAGACGGTCGTGTCCAACGGCAAATAGCGCCCGGAGGGGAGCCCGCAATGGCAGATTGCAAACGCTATAAGGTAGCCGCGATCGACCTGGGAACGGTGTCGTCGCGACTGGTGCTGGCGCAGGTCGAGGCCGGGGCGATCGTGGAATCGTCCAAGCATACCGAGATCACCGACTTGGGCGAGGGCGTGGACGCGACGGGGCGCTTTTGCGAGGCGGCCGTTGAGCGCGTGCTCGCTGCGTGCCGCATGTTTGTGGACGAAGCCCGTGCCTTTGGGGCCGCGTGCATCTGCACCACGTGCACGAGCGCCGCACGCGATGCGTCCAATGCTGCCCTGCTGCTGGACGGCCTGCGCGATCTGGGGCTCGAACCGCAGGTGATTCCGGGCGAGGTTGAGGCGCGCCTGACGTTTTTTGGCGTAGCGCACGACTTTGCAGGCGAGCGCATCATCGTCGCCGATTCGGGTGGCGGCTCCACGGAGCTCGCGACGGGCGTCTATGCGCCTGAGCGCGGGGTCTTTGCGCTGGAGGGAACGCGCTCACTGGACATCGGTTGCCGTCGCGTGACGGAGCGGTTTTTCTCTGCGCTGCCGCCGTCGACGAATGAGCTTGCGGTTGCCGCCGCGTGGGCGAGCGAGCAGTTCTCCGCCTATTTTGAGGGCCTGCCTGTCGACTTTGAGCGCGCCGAGCGTCTGGTCGCGGTGGGTGGCACGGTGACTACGCTGGTGGCTCTGGTCCACGAGCTGGAACCGTACGATTCGAGCTTTGTTCACCTACGCGAGCTGTCGCTGGAGCAGGTCTCGGCCGCTATCGAGCGCATGTCTGTGTTGGACGCGGAAGGCATCGCCGCGCTACCGGGTGTACAGCCCAAACGCGCGGGCGTGATCTTGGCTGGCGCCGTGGTGATCCGCGAACTCATGCGTGCCGGCGGCTACAAGACGCTCACCGTAAGCGAGAACAGCCTACTCGCCGGCATGGCCGCCACCATCAACGAGGTTCTCGACGGCGCGACTCCCACCATCGCCTGGACCCCGAGCCTGAGTGCTCTTTAACCGTCTTCCTCTGAGTTGCGGTGAAATAGTTCCTAAATAAGCTGGTAAACGGTATAAACAGGATCTATTCCACCGCAACTTAGAGCCCCGCCGGCGTGTAAAAGAAGCGAGCCCGCATCCCTTGGGGACACGAGCTCGTAAACAATACGTGGTAGGGGCGGTGGGACGTCTGCGCATTTGCTGCGCAAATACGCACCGGCTTCGGCCGCCTGTCGGCGCCCTCGCCGGCTCGCTTCGGACGCTGCGCGTCCGCTTAACGCTCGCCCCCTCGCGGGTTCGAGTCCCACCGGCATCTAAAAGAAGCGAGCCCGCATCCCTGAGGAACACGGGCTCGAAAGCTCCATATGGTAGGGGCGGTGGGACTCGAACCCACAATCCCGAAGGCGAGAGATTTTAAGTCTCCTGCGTATGCCAATTCCGCCACGCCCCCGTGAGACTAGAAGTCTAGCACAAGCCGTCCGTTACGCGTTGACGGCCATCGAGTGTTGGCCCGACTTCTCCAGGAACTCTTGGAACTTTGCCTCGTCGCCCTTGTTTTGATACTGCAGGGCCAGCAGGTACTCCAGTCGGCAGCGCTTGACCGGGTCGTCGCCGACATCCTCGAGCATGCGCTCCAGCTCGGGAATGTCGTTGTGGCGCTTGAGGATCATCGTGTCGTACATCAGTTGGCATTCGTGCGCGACCGCCTCGGCCTGACCGCCCTCAAAGCCCTTGATTTCGTGCAGCAGCTCCTTGGACTTTTTGCGGTCCTCCTGGCCAACGTAGTAGTTAAAAGCCTTGATCACCAGGTCGACGCGCTGCATTTTGGGCAGGTTGAGCCCCAGCAGCAGGTCGAACATCTCGTCGGCGCGCTTGTGGTCCTCGCGCAGCAGATATGAGTTCAGGCGCAGGTAGTCGCGGTTATAGCGCGGGTACAGCATGCTGGTGAGTTTGCCATCGAGCAAGCGATCGAACTCGTCCCACTGCTTGGCAGCCATAAGCTGCTGCAGGCGCTTAAACGTGGTGCGTTTTTTGACGCTAAAGAACACCGACACGGCGATACAGATGATGACGACGGCGGTCCAGAGGGTGCGGGAATCGGGCATATTGGGGTCCTTAGTCGCTCGTAAAGCGAGCG
>CABUGR010000233.1 GCA_902491135.1 uncultured Collinsella sp.
TGGTGCTCAACGGTAAGCACGAGGTCATTGGCTCCTTTGCCGGCGATATTCACAAGGCGCACGAGGCTGGCTGCGAGTTCGTGAAGAGCCTTGCCGGCGTTGAGCCCGTCGAGTGCGAGATTGCCATCACCACCAACGGCGGCTACCCGCTCGACCAGAACATCTATCAGGCCGTGAAGGGCATGTGCTCTGCAGAGGCCACACTTCCCGAGGGCGGCGTGATCATCGATGTCGCCGGTTGTGCCGACGGTCACGGTGGCGAGGGCTTCTATCACAACATCGCCGACAATGATCCGGCAGAGTTTGAGCGCGCCTGCATCGACCGTCCTAAGGACGAGACCCTGCCCGACCAGTGGACGAGCCAGATCTTTGCCCGCATCCTGGCGCATCACCCTGTGATCATGGTCACCGACCTGTGCGATCACCAGATGATCAAGGATATGCACATGACGCCGGTCAACACCCTCGATGAGGCGCTCAAGCTCGCCTTTGAGATGAAGGGTGCCGATGCCAAGGTTGCCGTCATTCCCGATGGCCTGGGCGTTGTCGTCGCGCAGCACTAGTGCACGGCCCAAACGAATCGTTTATAACCGACAAGAAAGATAAGGTTTTATGCTTACCAAACTCCTCTGCGAATTCGGCGCAACGGCCCTCATGATCATCTTTGGCGTGGGCGTACACTGCGATACCGTGCTTAAGGGCACCAAGTATCAGGGCTCCGGCCACATGTTTGCCATCACCACCTGGTCTTTTGGCATCTCGGTCGCTCTGTTTATCTTTGGCGGCGCCGTGTGCATGAACCCCGCCATGGTGCTTGCCCAGTGCATCGTAGGCCTGGTGCCGTGGAGCAGCTGCATTCCCTTCATGATTGCCGATATGCTCGGCGGCTTTGCGGGTGCCGTAATCGCTTGGCTTATGTATGCCGATGAGTTCAAGGCTTCCGATGGTGTCGTCGATCCCATTGCCCAGCGCAACATCTTCTCGACCAACCCCACCACCGAGGGCACGAACTATGCCCGCAACTTCTTCTGCGAGGCCATCTGCACCTTTGTGTTCATCAGCGCCATCCTGGCTACCGCTAGCCGTGCCGGCGAGAACGTTTTGATGCTCGCTATCTGCGTCGGTCTGATCGTTTGGGCCGTTGGCATGGGCATGGGCGGCATCACCGGCTTCGCCATGAACCAGGCCCGTGACCTTGGTCCTCGCATGGCCTATCAGGTGCTGCCGATCAAGAACAAGGCTGACAACAACTGGAAGTACGGCCTGCTCGTTCCTGGCATTGCTCCGTTTGTCGGTGCCGCTTTGGCCGCACTGTTTGTGCATGGTTTCTTGGGCATGTTCTAGTCCAAGGCTACATAGTTGTCCGCCGGCCGCATGGGGTAACTTCCCAGCGCGTCCTCGGACATGAAAGAACCCCCGCTGCGCACTTCGTGCGGCGGGGGTTCTTTCGTCCTGCGGAATGCGCTGGGAAGTTACCCCATGCGGCCGGCTGCGGGATCTTAGTCGCGTTGGAACAAGCAACTCAACATATATCTGAATTTGGATGGGAGGGGCTTGTTGCTGTTGGGGGGCGTTGAGATGAGGGCGATACTTTGGGAAGGGATGACGCCTTGGGAGGAGGCGTCTATCTGAAGAGAGGCTTTATGGCTGAGAGGTAGTCTTTGGCTACGTCGGCTTTGGCTGCTTGGAAGTTGTGCCAGGCCCACCATTGGACCATTCCTACGAAGCTTGAGGCTATGTGGTGTAGTAAAAAGCTGCGGTCCATGGTGCTGGCGGGGCCTGCGGGGTCGACGGGGACGGTTTCGGCTGCTCGTGACATGATGGTCTTGCGGAGGCAGTCGGCGAAGACGCGTGAGCCGGCGCCGGCTACCAGTGCCCGTACGCCCTGACGGCGTTCCCAGAGGTTGTTGAGGATATGCTCGACCTGTACGAGTGGGTCGTCGAGCGGTATGCCATCGTCGTCGAGGGCGTGGGTGCAGATGTCGCTCACGAGCTGGGACAGTAGGTCGTCTTTGCTCTTAAAGAGACCGTAGAATGTCGCGCGGCCTACGTGAGCGCGAGCGATGATGTCGCCGACGGTGATCTTGCCGTAGTCCTCTTCGCGCAGCAGCTCGGAGAACGCCGCAACGATGGCAGCACGGCTTTTTGCCTTGCGGGCATCCATGGCTATGCGTCCGCGTGAACGAGCAGGCAGCGGAGCGTACCGGTGCAACCCTCGTAGGGGCGCTTACCGGCGCCGTAGCCGACGGCCTCAATGCGGTAGCGGGCAGGCAGGTGATCGGACGTGCGCAGTGCGGTGACGATGGCGGCGCCCGTGGGCGTCACGAGCTCGCCGGCGACCGGTGTAGGCGTGAGGGCGATATTGCCCGCCTGGCACAGGTTGACGACAGCGGGGACGGGAATGGGCATGAGACCATGGGCGCAGCGGATGGTTCCGTGGCCCTCGGAGAGCGACTCGACCACGATGTCCTCAATACCCAGGTCGTCGAGGCAGATGGCGACAGAGCAGACGTCGACGATGGAGTCGACGGCGCCCACCTCGTGAAACATGACGGTGTCGGGCGTTTTGCCGTGAGCCTTGGCCTCGGCAGCAGCGAGTACGGAAAAAATGGCGAGGGCGCGACGCTTGGCGCCATCGCTTAGCTGCGAGCCATCGATGATGGCGGTGACGTCCGCCAAAGAACGGTGGTGATGGTGGTGGGCGTGATGATGGCCCTCGTGGTCATGGCCGTTGCTGTGGGCCTCATGGTCATGCTCATGGCAGTGCTCGTGCTCGCCATGATCATGATGGTGGTGCTCATGCTCGTGCGTGTGCTCGGCAGCTGCTTCGTTGCCGTAGAGCCAGGCCATATCGTGGTCGTGGTTCTCGAGTCCCTCTGCAAGCTGGACGTCGAAATCGCAGGCGTCGATGCCATGCTTGTTTGCACGCGTGACGGCGATCGTAAAGCCGTCGACCGGCAGTGTG
>CABUGR010000234.1 GCA_902491135.1 uncultured Collinsella sp.
TAAGGTCATCGACCTCGAGCAGATGCTGGCCCTCGGGAACCGGCTGGTCCTTCAGGTCCACATAATTCTTGTTCTTCTTCATCCTTATGCGTCCTTCATCTTGACGTCGAGGGCGTCGCGCAGACCGTCACCCAGCAGGGTGAAGGCGAGCACCGTCGAGAGAATTGCCAGACCGGGCATGATCATCATCCAGGGAGCAGTCAGAAGATACTGCTGACCGTCCTGAATCATGGAGCCCCACGAAGGCGTAGGCGGAATAACGCCCATGCCGAGGAAGGACAGAGCGGACTCGGTCAGAATGGCGCCACCAATGTTCATGGTCGCGTAGACCACGATGGAGGCGACGGAGTTCGGGAAGATGTGACGCACTACGATACGAGCATCAGATGCACCCATCGCGCGCGCAGCGTCAACATAGTCGTTTTCTTTGACCGTCAAGATTGCAGAGCGGAAGACGCGCGCAATCGAAGGCCAGCCGAGAATACCGATGGCGATAAAGACGTTCTGAAGACCACGGCCGATAACGGCGATCATGGCGACAACGAACAGCACGTACGGGAACGCCAGGAAGATGTCCGCACAGCGCATGATGATCGTATCCCAGATCCCGCCGTAGAAACCGGCCAGAGCACCCATGACCAGACCGATCACCGTGGAGATCGCGGTGGCCATAATGCCGACGGACAGCGAAACGCGTGCACCGTAGATAACGCGGACGAGAATGTCGCGACCAAGGGCGTCTGTGCCAAACGGGTGCTCTGCACACGGAGCCAACAGCGACGTCTCGGCCATGGTGGTCGAGTCGGAAGCCGTCGGCGAACCGAGCCAGGGCTTAGCCCACAGATCTGCGGTCAGGGCAACCAAAACGACGATGATGATCCAGCAGACACCGATAACGGCGAGCTTGTTCTTGCGAAGACGCTTAAAAGCGTCACCCCACAGCGTGCGGGACTTGGCGGGAGCAGATGCGGCCTTGGTGGCGGTAGCCTGCTCCTGAGACTGAGAATCAGTTTCCTGCATGAGACGTACCTCCCTTAGGCCTTATCCGACGGACCGCCAAGGCGGATGCGCGGGTCGAGGAATGCATAGCTAATGTCGACGAGCAGGTTAATCACCATGACGACGACGACGATGAGCGTAACGCCGCCCATAACGATGGGCCAGTCACGCATGCTAATGGCGCGATAGACCTCATAGCCGATACCGGGCCAGTTAAAAACCGTCTCGGTCAGGATGGCGCCCGAAAGCATGCCACCAAAGTCGACACCAATATAGGTAACGACGGGGATGAGTGCATTCTTAAGCGCATGCTTGACGATGATCGCGCGATTGGAGAGACCCTTGGCCTTTGCCGTACGGATGTAATCCTGGTTCATGACGTCCAGCAGCTGCGAGCGCATAATGCGGGCGGCATAAGCGGTCGAAACCGAAGCCAGCGTAATGGTCGGAAGCACATAGTGCATCCAATCCTGATACTGAGAGCTGGAACCGCCGGCACCCGAGATCGGCATGGAGATTGCACCGCCCGTAGCGTCCTTGAGGATGACGCCAAAGAACAGCTGCAGCAACATACCGAGCCAGAAGGCCGGGACCGCAACGAGGATCGACGTGGTGAGCGTTACCAAAATATCCCAGAAGGAATAACGCTTTACCGCCGAAATGATACCCGCACCGATACCCATGATTGCCTCGAGCACGATGGCGCACGCGGCAAGTTTGACCGTATACGGATACTTCTGGGCAAAAATTTCCGTAACCGGCAGCTTGCGCTGATACGAATTGCCCAGATCGCCATGAAGCAGGCCGTTCATGTAATACAAGTAACGGTCCACGAGCGACGTTTGAACGGGGTCGCCGTTCTCGTCAAGGATCGCGTTGCCGTCCTCGTCCGACTGGACCAGGTGATAGCGGACGCGAAGCTGAAGCTCCACCTCGGGGGACAGAGCCTTGTCTCCACCGATCAGCTTGATCGGATCTCCCGGCACGATATTCTGAAGGGCGAACAGAATCAGCGTAACGCCCAAAAATACCGGGATGAACTGAAGCACACGTTTAACGATGTACTTACCCATACCACTCCCCTATCTAGGGATTAACCTAAATGGGATGCCGATCGCCAGACCGGCATCCCAAAATTACCATCAACCAGTTTACCCCAGGTTAGGGAGAACTGTATGTTTCCCATGAGGTCTACGTAAATACTTAACCCTCACGGAAGCTGCAAACTCTTAGGCGAGCTCAGCGGTACCCAGCTCAGCGTGCTTCTGCGGATCGACATAGAGGTGCTTGATGCGATCGGAGCCGACGATGGTGTGCGTGTAGAACATCACCGGGATGACCGGGCAGTCGGCAGCGACCATAGCGTCGGCCTCCTGCATCTTAGCAACGCGCTCTTCGTCGTCAACCGTGGTGCGAGCCTCGTTGACCTTGGCGTCGAACTCGGGGTTGTTGTAACCGGAGCGGTTGTCGCCACCGAGGGAGTCGGAGTGGAACAGCGGATACAGGAAGTTGTCCATAATCGGGTAGTCGGCAATCCAACCCAGACGACCGAACTGATAGTTAAAGTTCTGGTACTGCTCGAGCAAGGCAGACCACTCAGGGGTATCGGAGACAGCGGTAACGCCAACCTTGGCGAGGTCACCGATGATGGACTCCATGATCTCCTTGTGGCCACCATCCTGGTTGTAGGAAAGGGTCACGTTAATGCCACGATCGCCGTTAGCGCCAGCGGGAGCAACCTTGTCCAGGTACTCGTTAGCCTTGTCGACGTCGTAGGCGCAGAACTCCCATGCGCCCTCCTTGTAGCCATCGATGCCCGGAGGAACAATGCCGTCGGCGGGGGTACGGGTACCCTTGAAGATAGTCTTGCAGATGGCCTCACGGTTGATGGCCAGGGAGATACCCCTGCGCAGGTCGGCGTTGTTGAACGGCTCGGCCGTGTTGTTGCAG
>CABUGR010000235.1 GCA_902491135.1 uncultured Collinsella sp.
CTTTGCATGTCCGAGGATGTTCCGGAGAGAAGCCCCCGTCACGCCCCCGGATTCCCGGTGGGAGTTCTAGACCTTGTCGGCCTTAGTACATACCGCCGCCCTGCTGACCAGCGGTAGCAGCAGCGATAGCATCCTCAAGCTGAGTGTTCTTGGGCACATCGGAGACGGTGGCCTCGGTGATGAGGATCAGGCTGGCGACAGAAGCAGCGTTCTGCAGGGTGACGCGGCTGACCTTGACGGGGTCGAGGACGCCCATCTCAATCATGTCGCCCCACTCGCCGTTGGCAGAGTTGAGACCCTGGCCAGCAGGCAGCTCGGCAACCTTGTCGACCACGACAGCGCCCTCAAAACCAGCGTTCTTGGCGATGGTAGCGACCGGAGCGGTCAGAGCCTTCTTGACGATATCGACGCCAATCTTCTCCTCGGGGTCGTCGATCTCAACAGCGTCGAGCGCAGGAGCAGCGTCCATGAAGGCGACGCCGCCGCCAGCGACAATGCCCTCCTCGACAGCAGCGCGGGTAGCCTGCAGGGCGTCCTCGACGCGATGCTTGATCTCCTTGAGCTCGGACTCGGTAGCGGCGCCGACCTTGATGACGGCAACGCCACCGGAGAGCTTGGCCAGGCGCTCCTGGAGCTTCTCGCGGTCGAAGTCAGAGGTGGTGTTCTCCATCTCGCCCTTAATCTGAGCGATACGGGCGTCGATGGCCTCCTTGGAACCAGCGCCGCCGACGACGACGGTGTTGTCCTTGGAGATGGTGACGGACTTAGCGGTACCGAGCATATCGGCGGTAATGTCAGCGACCTTCACGCCCAGCTCGTCCAGAGCGGCCTGGCCACCGGTGAGGACGGCGATGTCCTCGAGGATGCGCTTGCGGCGATCGCCGTAGCCCGGAGCCTTGACGGCGCAGACGTTGAGGGCGCCACGGATCTTGTTGAGGACCAGGGTCGGCAGAGCCTCGCCGTCGATGTCCTCAGCGATGATGAGCAGGCCACGGCCGGCGCGCTGGACAGCCTCGAGAACAGGCATGATGTCCTGGACGCTGGAGATCTTCTGGTCGGTGATGAGGATGTACGGATCCTTCATCACGGCCTCCATGCGGTCGTTGTCCGTGACGAAGTAAGCGGAGACATAGCCCTTGTCGAACTGCATGCCCTCGACAGTGTCGATGGTAATGTCGAACGTCTGGGAATCCTCGACGGTGATGACGCCGTCCTTGCCCACGACCTCCATGGCCTCGGCGATCTTCTCGCCAACCTCGGGGTCACCAGCGGAGATGGTGCCGACGGAAGCGATCTGCTCCTTGGTCTCGACCGGCTTGGCCTGCTTCTTCATCTCGGCGACGGCGGCGTTTACAGCTTTGTCGATGCCGCGGCGGATGGCCAGCGGGTTGGCGCCGGCAGCGACGTTGCGCAGACCGTCGTTGACGATAGCCTGAGCGAGCAGGGTCGCGGTGGTGGTGCCGTCACCCACGGTGTCGTTGGTCTTGGTGGCGACCTCCTTCACCAGCTGAGCGCCCATGTTCTCGATGTTGTCCTCGAGCTCGATCTCCTTAGCGACGGAAACGCCGTCGTTGGTGATGGTCGGGGCACCGAACGTGCGCTGCAGAGCGACGTAACGGCCCTTGGGGCCCATGGTGACGGTAACGGCGTCGGCCAGAGTGTTGACGCCCTTGGCGAGCTTGGCGCGGGCATCGGTGTTGAACGTAATGTTCTTTGCCATGGTAGGTAATCCTCCAAAAGAAATGTGACTCGCGTCGCCGCTTCCGAGTCCTATGCGGCAGGCGCGTTCAAAGACGAATCAGAGATTCCGACGAGACTAGGCCTCGACGATAGCGTAGATGTCGTCGGCGCGCATCAGCAGATACTTCTCGCCGTCGACCTTGACCTCGTTGCCACCGAACTTACCGTAGATGACAACGTCACCGACCTTGACGTCCATGGGGATGCGCTCACCCTTGTCGTTGACCTTGCCGGCGCCAACGGCAACGATGGTGCCACGCTGCGGCTTCTCCTGAGCGTTGCTGGCGATATACAGACCAGAAGCGGTCTTCTGCTCGGCCTCGTCGGGCTTGACCAGAACACGATCTGCAAGCGGCTTCAAAGACGACATGCTTGTCTCCTCCTTTTTGGGCCGCGCGGTTATACCACGCGAATTAACCCTTTTTGTTTGCGTACGCGTTGAATGGTACCCACGAATGGCGGGTTATACAACACAGAGTCAAAAAATCTTATTTTTTGGCACTTAGATTTTCTGAATGCCGGGGGATAACTTAGCAGTGGCTCCCGTGTGGCTCCGGAGGGGCGGGGCATAAGGTTTCCTGCTCGGGCAGTCCTGCTCGCACGAAGGCCACATTAAGTGGCCTTCGGCTCGTGCGGAACTCGCGATAAACCTTATGCCCCGCCCCTCCGGAGCCACACGGGAGGCAGGTTAATTCGAGCCCGGCATTCAGAAAAGTCAGTGCAGCAAAAAGGCGATGCGGATAGCGACATGGGCATGGTTTTCGTTGCGAGCACGGGTCCCCTGGGGAGCACCGTGCATTTTTGGGAGTTTTCAGCAGGCCGGGACAAATGCATACGCACCGGGCGCATCTAATTAGTCCCACGGTAGCCTTCGACCGGCGATTTGGGTCGGCAGACAGGCCTCGTCGAGACAAACAAGCATGCCTCGCGCCACGTCGGACCCCAAAATGACGTCGATCTCCGCAATGCTACCCGACTGCAGCGGCACCGGCAGAGCTCGCGGTGCTGAATACTCCGTTTTTTGCACGGCACGGGCGGGGGTACATCAGGATCAGGAAAAATATCCCAGCCTTTTTATGCAATCTGTAATGGGAAGTATGCAAAACACCAAGAGATAGCATTGCTGGTGTCCAAATTGAGCGCG
This sequence comes from uncultured Collinsella sp., assembly GCA_902491135.1. Lineage (GTDB taxonomy): Bacteria > Actinomycetota > Coriobacteriia > Coriobacteriales > Coriobacteriaceae > Collinsella. Next base: position 2,885 of record CABUGR010000235.1, read on the forward strand.
CAGGGCAGCGGCGCGTCCGCCCTGCGCCCAAATCCAGCAGAGCGGGGACGCT
>CABUGR010000236.1 GCA_902491135.1 uncultured Collinsella sp.
AAGCTCCTGGGCGTTGACCGGTGAGGGCTTGATGAGCACCTGGAACTGATAGTAGTGCTGCATGCGGTTGGGGTTCTCGCCGTAGCGGCCGTCGGCGGGACGGCGGCAAGGCTGCGCATAGCAGGTGCGCCACTCGGCGGGACCGAGCGAGCGCAGCGTGGTCGCGGTATGGAAGGTACCGGCACCGACCTCGGAGTCATAGGGCTGCATGATGACGCAGCCCTGCTCGCCCCAGTACTGCTGGAGGCGCAGGATGATGTCTTGGAAGGAAAGCGATGAAGCGTTCATGCCTCTAATATCCCCTCGTCGAAACGATTACACGGTTAGGTACTGTACTATAGCGGTTTTTAGTCGATAGCGCCCAGACGGTTGAGCGGCCAGTAACGCACGAGCGCCACGGCGATCAATTCGGAGCGGTCGACCGGGCCAAAGTAGCGGGAGTCAGCAGAGTTCTCGCGGTTGTCGCCCATCACCCACACGCACCCGTCGGGAACGGTGTAGGGATAGCTTACCTGAGCGCCGGGCGCTTGGACCGAAAGTGGCCAGCTCATGCCCGTCGTATAGTCCTCGTCGAGCGCTTGGCCGTCAACGACCACCTTGCCATCCTGCAGGTCGACCGTCTGCCCGGCCGTGGCAATAACACGCTTGACAAGAACATCATGCTCGGAGGTGCCATCGGGGTTGTGAAACACCACGATATCGCCCTGCTTGACGGGCTGACCGAGCTCGAGGCTCACCTTTTGTGCCAGGATCTGGTCGCCAATCTCGATCGTGGACTCCATGGAACCGGTGGGTACCACAAAGGGTTCGACCACAAACGAGCGAATCAAGAAGGTAGCGACCAGTGCGATCGCGACGACCACGATCCACTCAAACGCACCCTTTAGCACGGAATGCTGCGATGGAACCATCCTCACTCCTCGCTCTGCGAATACGAAGCGTCCAGAATCTCCTGCGCGTAAGCGCGCTCCTCGGGCGTGAGCCGCGCCGTCTCAATCAGATCGGGACGCCAACGACAGGTGCGCTCGATGGCGTTCTTACGACGCCACGCATCGACCTTAGCATGATCGCCGCTCACAAGCACCGGAGGCACGCCCTCGCCGTTGAACTCGGCAGGACGGGTGTACTGCGCGTACTCGAGCAGGCCTCCATCCTCGGCGGTCGAGAACGACTCGTCCACGTTGCTCATCTCGTCGCCCAGGGCGCCGGGAATCAGGCGTACGACGGCATCGGCAACGACCATAGCGGGAAGCTCGCCGCCCGTAAGCACGTAGTCGCCGATCGACAGACGCTCATCGGCATACGCATACGCGCGCTCGTCGACGCCCTCGTAGCGACTGCACACAAACAGCAGGCGCTCACTTTTGAGCAGGCGCTCGGCCACATGCTGCGTAAAGGGCTCGCCACAGGGGGTGAAGAACACAACCGTGGGCTTGGGACCCTCTGCGCTAATGGCCTCGATGGCCTCTGCGATAGGCTCGACCTTCATGAGCATGCCCTGCCCGCCGCCGTACGGCTCGTCATCGACGGTACGATGGCGGTCGTGCGTCCAGTCGCGCAGGTTATACGCCTTAAAATCAAAAAGGCCGGCCTTGCGGGCGCGGCCCAAAATCGATGTGGACATGACGGGCTCAAACATCTCGGGAAAGACCGAAAGGGTCTCGATCAGCATGTTGTCCTCCCTACTTGTCCATATCGATCAGGCCGTCCATAACATGGACGGAAATTGTTCCTGTGTCGGGAAGATCGAGCACGACCTGCTCGATCACGGGAATCAGTACCTCGCCGTACCGATCGCCCTCGACAACCCAAACATCGTTAGCGGGCGTCGACATGATCTCGACGATCGTGCCGAGCGAACCGAAGCGCTCGTCGACCACCTCGCGACCCATCAGGTCGGTATAGGCAGCGTCGAGCGAATCGAGCTCAAAGTCGTCACGATTTGCCAGCACGTAGCATCCCGTGATGCCCTCGGCGGCCGTCAAGTCGTCAATGCCCTCAAACGAGACCAGATCGCCATCGCCCGTATCGGTGACGGACACGACCGTGCAAAAGCGGTCGCGCTTGAGCGCCGGCGGCGTCAGGGCGACGCGCATACCCGGCTCTAATACAGAAGGAAGCCCCCGCAGCGGCTGCGCGAGGACCTCCCCCTTCCTTCCGTGCGGCTTGACCACACGGGCGATGTTTTTGTACTGGGACCTCAAGGTCCTAGCCCAGAACCTCTACCTCGACAGCAGTGTCGAGGCGAGCAGCCAGTGCACGGGCGAGCGTGCGAATGGCCTTGATGGTACGGCCACGACGGCCGATGACCTTAGCGACGTCATCCTCGGCGACCGAAACCTCAATCGTAGAGGCGTCATCACCATCGATGACCTCAAGGCTCACGGAATCCGGGTCGTCGACGATCTGAACAACGAGATATTCGACGAGATCGGCGATGCGATCTGAGAGCATTGCCTCACCCTCGAGCTGTGCAGCGTCAACCTCAGGCACGATTTACTCCTCGGCGCCCTCAGCGGCCTCAGCGGCAGCCTTAGCGGCCTCGGCCTCTTTGGCGAGCTGCTTCTTGGACTTCTTGACGACGGTCTCGGTCTTCTCGCCCTCGTTGGCGGCCTTGACCAGAGCGGCGACGGCATCGGTGAGCTGAGCGCCCTTGGACTGCCAGTCGGCGATCTTCTCGAGGTCAAGGTTGATGGTCTTGGGGGCGGTCATCGGGTTGTAGCGGCCAACCTCCTCGATGATACGACCGTCACGCGGGGCGCGGGAATCGGCGACGACGACACGGTAGTACGGACGCTTCTTAGCGCCGTGACGAGCAAGGCGAATCTTGACTGCCAAAGGAAACTCCTCCAACCAAGCAGCTTTAGGCTGCAACTACAAACAAACAGTTGAACATAATACGCCATCG
>CABUGR010000237.1 GCA_902491135.1 uncultured Collinsella sp.
GACCGACAGATTCATCTAGTCAATTCACGCGCAGCTGGCGGCAAAATGGATCTCATTTTCTTGCTGTTCGACCGCTATCTTGCAAGCAATCCGGATGTCTCATTCGAGGACGCTTGCGCATACTTCGATAGCCTTGAGCAGAACAGCAAAATCCTCTTCAGTTTGTGCAATTACGAAAACCTCGCCAAAGCCGGACGTATCCCTAAGGCAGCCGGCGTCATTGCCAACAAGCTCAATATCCGCATTTTGGGCACGGCGAGTGAGGCCGGTAAAATCGAACTCGTCGGGCACACGCGTGGCGAAAAGAAGATGCTCAACAAGATCATCGACACTATGGAAGCCGAGGGCTTTACGGGCGGTGAGGTCATCATCGATCACGTTGAGAACGAAGCTGGAGCCCAGGCGCTTACTGATCGCATAGTCGAACATTGGCCCGGCTCCAAGACCATCATCATGCCCTGCAACGGCCTGGATTCCTATTACGCCGAGATGCACGGCCTGATCATCGGCTACGGCATGGGCGTAGCTTCGGGCAAATAAAGTCCAACCAAGCAAAAAAACGGGCGGGACAAAGCGACAGATGGCTCTTTGTCCCGCCCGTTTTATACGTCGGCTAGCTATTAAACCCGTTGAACTTGAGATAGCTCATCAAGTAAGCCTTCGAAACAAAGGATGAAACCGCGCTGCGCACAAGCAGCGACTCACGCGTTACCTGATGCGCCGTATCGGGAACCGGCGTCTGCTCGACGGAAAACGCCGAACGAATCGATGCCTCGAGCTGATCGACTACATAATCGAAGGCCGTCGGGGCATCGTAGCTCAAACGCTGAATGTTAAAGAGTGCCTGCACCGCAGCAATAGGTAGCACCTGCTTAAAGATGCAGATAGCGATCAGGCGGGCAATCTGCTCGCGGCCATATTGCTTTTTGACCGGAGCAGGCACCAGGCCAACCTTTACGTAGTTATTGATCATCGATGGCGTAATGATAGGCTGCTCAACGCAAAGGGACAGCGGCTCCATCCACAGCGCAACATACTCAATGACCTGGTCGCGGTAGAGCGTCACATTGGGCAACTGGTCATAGCGCGGCAGACTCAACGTATTGAGTTTGCGCACGATATCGGACTGAATATATGCATCAGGCAGCACAGTGGGCTGAATATCCTCAGGTTTAATGCTGACCGACGAATCAGACATCGGAATAACGTGTTTAACGTGGTTCATAAAGGTCCTCCGTTCATTTTCTATATTGTATTCTACGTTATCTAGTTTTGCATACCACATAGCCGGCAAGAAAATGGCGGGACAGCGCACTGATGCATCGTCCAGCCATTTAGTTAATCAATAACAACCTTACATAAGATATATTATCGTACTTATCCACGGAGAAACGCGTATGCGCTCGTTGCTGCTATGGCTCCGTCCGAAACAGCGGTCACAACCTGGCGTAAACGTTTGGAACGGATATCGCCAGCGGCAAATAGACCTGGCGTGCGGGTCGCCATGGATTCATCAGTCAGAATGCCGCCATCAGGCGCCAGATCGACTAAATGCTCAACGAGCTCGGTATGGGGCTGCGTTCCGGTAAAGACAAAGATGCCAAACGAGCCGGGCTCAAATGACTCGGTATGAGTCTCGCCGGATGCATTGTTCTTAAAGGTAATCGTCGTTGGCATGACTTCGCCCGATAGCTCCACAATACTAGTTTGGTACCTAACTGTAATATTGTCCTTTGCGAGTACTTTCTGAACGACACCATCAGGCGCACGAAACTGATCGCGGCGCAGCACGATGGTCACGCTGTTGGCGATTTCTGACAGGAACAGAGCCTCTTCGCATGCCGAATTGCCACCACCGATTACAAAGACCTGTTTGCCGCGGAAGAACATGCCGTCACATGTTGCGCAATATGAAACGCCAAGACCGCGATACGTATCCTCGCCAGCGAAACCTGCCGGACGCGGCGTGGCACCCATGCAAGCGATAACGCTCGAGGCCAGCGTATCGCCCATATCGTGATGCACCGTAAACAGCGCTGCATCGGCATCGTAGTCGACGCCCGTCACCATACTCCATTCAACCTGAGCCCCCAAGCCTTCAGCATGTTGTTGGAACCGCTCACCAAGTTCAGCACCGCTCAGCAGCGGAATGCCCGGATAGTTCTCGACCTCATTGGTTGTGGCGATCTGCCCTCCCGACATGCCCTGTTCAATCACGGTCGTCGTTAGGTTGGAGCGCGCCGCATAAATGGCCGCAGCATAGCCCGCAGGGCCGCCACCGATAATCGCAACATCGATCGGCTGATCGGTAGTCATGAAGAGACCTCCTGTCGAAAGATTGGCGTTCTTTGCGCTCATACCCAAATTTAGGCGAACGTGACACTCATGCACTACAATGATAAATCCATGTTACAACGTCGAAGGGGAGTTATCGATGGATCAGACGCAGACGAGCGACGATGCTCCCCTGCTCACGAACAGCGCTCCCCAATCGGAGCAAACCACGCTCTTGGCTCAGCAAAAACCCCTCGTGACCATCGTGCACGCCTCGGTCGGCTCGGGCCACAAGGCCGCCGCAAATGCGATTGCGCAGGCATTCGACCTCATCCGCGGCACCAATGGCATCCCCGAGGATGTTGAGATTGAAGTGCTCGATATCCTTGATTTTGGACGAATTAAATTCGACGGCAATAAGACCGCGGCTTCTTTTACGGGAGCCACGCGCCCCATTTACGACCTGACCTGGCGATATACGCTTACGGGGCATCTTCTCTGGGGTGGCGGCACGGCATGGTCGCGAATTATGTTCCCCGCCTTCAACGAATATATTCGTAGTCGTAGGCCCATAGCCGTGGTCGCAACGCACATCACGGCAGCCAATGTTGCCGTTGGCGCCCGCGTAAT
>CABUGR010000238.1 GCA_902491135.1 uncultured Collinsella sp.
GGCCGAAGCCTCCGATAAGAATTAGAAAGGGAGTGCCGCTTATGAGTCGCCGCAACACCGAGCTGCTCTTGCTCATCGCCTCGGCGTTCCCCGTCATCCTGCTGTATGCGATGTACGTCCTCACCGCGGGCGCTGCCATCTCCTTTGAGACGCTCGCCGTACCGATCGGCCTCTTTGCCGCCTTTGCCGCGGCCCACATTGCCGTGCGCATCTTGGCGCCCGGTGCCGACCCCGCCATCCTGCCCATCGTATTTATACTTTCGGGCATCGGCATCACGTTCGTGACGCGTCTCGCCCCCGCTCTCGCCATCTCACAGCTCATCATCCTGTTTGTCTCGGTGGCGCTCATGGTGGGAACGCTTGCACTAGTCAAAAACCTCGACGTGGTCATGCGCTACAAGTACACCTTTGGCATCATCGGCATCATTCTGCTGATGCTGCCTATCTTTATCGGCACCACGATCTCGGGCTCCAAGCTGTGGATTCGCATCGCGGGCTTTACCATCCAGCCCGGCGAGTTCGCCAAGGTCTTTATCGTCCTGTTCCTGGCCGGCTACCTGGCCGAGAACCGCGAGCTGCTCTCCATCTCCAACCGCAAGATTCTGGGCTTTAAGATCCCTCGCCTGCGACTGCTGCTGCCGCTGTTTGCCGTGTGGGGTGTGTGCCTGCTCGTCGTCGTCTTCGAACGCGACCTGGGTTCGGCCGTGCTGTTCTACACCATCTTCTTGCTGATGCTCTACGTTGCCACGGGGCGCTTTTCGTATGTCGTTATCGGCCTTGCGCTCTTAGCCGTTGGAGCCGTGGGCGCCTACAAGTTCCTGTCTCACGTTCAGGTGCGTTTCCAGGTTTGGCTCGATCCGTTTAAGGACGCCCAGGGCCAGGGCTACCAGATCGTCCAGTCGCTCTTCTCGCTTGCCGATGGCGGTCTGGTCGGTGTTGGCACCGGCAACGGCATGGCCAACAACATCCCTGTCGTCGAGTCCGACTTTATCTTCTCGGCTATCGGCGAGGAGATGGGCCTTTTGGGCGGCGGCGCCGTGCTCATCCTGTTTATGCTCTTTGCCGTGCGTGGCCTCACCACGGCTGCCCGCGCTAAATCCGACCTCGCCGCCTTTAGTGCCACAGGCCTTACGGCCGCCATCAGCTTCCAGGCCTTCTTGATCGTTGGCGGCGTAACCCGCCTGATCCCGCTGACCGGCGTCACCCTGCCCTTTATGAGCCAGGGCGGCTCCTCTCTGCTGGCGAGCTTTATCATCGTCGCGCTCCTGCTGCGCGCCGGTGACGAGGCGACCGGACGCGAGGCCGAGCTTACCGGCACCGGCACCATGGCCGCCATCACCGATGATCAGGTCGCATCTGCCGCCGCCCCGACGGGCACGCGCTTTGCCACCTCGTCTTCCTACGGCAGCGGCAGCCATTCCGTCGGCTCGCGCATGCACCGTCGCCTGCTCGACACGCCTGAATCCGGTGTGCTCGGCCGCGTTGCTCTTGCCAACCGTCTAACCCGCGCGGTGCTCGCCTTTACGGCGCTGTTCGCCATCCTTATCGGCAACCTCACCTATGTCCAGGTCATTAAGGCCAAGGACTATCAGGACATGCCGACCAACAACCACACCATCGCCCGCTCCAAGTACATCCAGCGCGGCTCCATCATCACGTCCGACGGCGTGACGCTGGCCGAGTCGCTGCAGCAGGAGGACGGCACCTACGTACGCTCCTACCCCAACGGTAACCTGGCAGCTCACGTGGTTGGCTACGTGAGCCAGCAGTATGGCACCACCGCCATCGAGAGCGTCATGAACGACACGCTCACCGGTTCTAAGGACTACTCCAGCTGGAACAATGCCATCGCGTCGCTCGCGGGCCAGACCCAGCCGGGCAACACCGCCAAGCTCACCATCGACTCGCGTATCCAGACGGCGGCCGAGCAGGCACTCAAGGGCTTTAAGGGCGCTGTAGTGGTCATCGACCCGCGTACCGGCGCGGTGCTCGCATGTGCCAGCTCGCCCACCTACGACAACACCAACATCGATGCCCTGCTGCAGACGGGCGGCGGCGAGGACGGCTCCATGTACAATCGCGCCATGGACGCGCTGTACACGCCGGGCTCAACGTTTAAGGTCGTTACGCTTTCCGCGGCACTCGAGACCGGTACCGCCAGCCTTACCAGCACCTACCAGGCGCCCGGCTCCATGGACATCGGCAACGCACCGGTCACCAACTCTGCCAACGAGAGCTACGGCACCATCAGCCTGCAGCAGGCCTTTGCCGTGTCCTCCAACGTCGTCTTTGGCCAGGTGGCAAACGAAGTTGGCGCAAACACGCTCGTACAGTTTGCCAACGCCTTTGGCTACGGCCAAAAGCTCGGCCAGGACCTGACCTCCGCGGCCTCCATCATGGCCGACCCGTCGCTCATGACCGAGTGGGAGACCGCCTGGGCCGGCGCCGGCCAGCCTGTCGGCATGGACCACACGCCCGGCCCGCAGACCACCGTCATGCAAAACGCCGTGATTGCCGCCGCCATCGCCAACAGTGGCGTGGTCATGGACCCGTACTTTGTAGCCCAGGTACTTGCCCCGGACGGAACCGTGGTCAAGACCACGCAGTCCCGCTCGCTGGGGCAGGCCGTCAGCTCCGCCACGGCCGACCAGGTCAAGCAGGCCATGCTTGCCGTCGTCCAGTCCGGCACCGGCACCGATGCCCAGATCCCCGGCGTCAAGGTCGCCGGCAAGACCGGCTCGGCCGAGACCGGCGGCACCAACGTCAACTCTATGTTCGTTGGCTTTGCACCTTACGATTCACCCACGGTCGCCATCTCGGTGGCCTTGGAGGATTTCGACAAGCATGACGTCG
>CABUGR010000239.1 GCA_902491135.1 uncultured Collinsella sp.
TAGGATAAAGCCCTCGCCATCGAGCCTGAAGCCAAAGGTGCCATCTGCGCCCGAAAGGTTGACGAGCGCGACGCCGGTAAAGCCCAACGCGCAGCCAAGCACCTTGGCCGTATTGAGTTTCTCGGTGTGAAATGCCAGGGCGGCAAAGAGGATTGCGAGGAAGTTGGCGCTGGCCTCGATAATGGAGCTCGACATGGCGCTGGCGCGCGAGAGGCCCAGGTAGAAAAAGAAGTACTGCCCGATAGTCTGGAAGAGCGACAAGATAAAGATGGGTTTGATGTCGCGCGCTTGCGGTATGAGGGGGCGGCGTTGGGCCGCGCTCATCCCAACGATAACCAGGGCGCCGGCAAGCGTAAAGCGTAAACCTGCAAAGAGCAGCTGCGAAGCGCTATCGTGCGCTGGGATGCCAAAGAGTGCGTAGCCGATCTTGATGCAGGGAAAGGCCGATCCCCAGAGTGCACAGCAAACAAGACAGCCCAGGATGAGTCCGGGCGGGGTGGCGAGATACGGCTTGCGGCTTTCCATGATGTCCTTCCTACATGCGCGAAGTAAAAAAGAACCCGCCACCGGATGTGTCGGTGGCGGGTGTTGTTACCCGAAGGGATTGTACCTGATGGGAAAGGTTTAAGCGAAGTAGGCCACGCCGCTCTCAAAGATCGGCATGAACTTATCGCCGGGGACATGCTCGGGCACGTTGCGGTACAGGTTGTCGCCGCGACGCTCGGCATGGCCCATCTTGCCCAGGACGCGGCCGTCGGGGCTCGTGATGCCCTCGATGGCGAGTGCGGAGCCGTTGGGGTTGACGGAGAGATCCATGCTGGGCTTGCCGTTCTCGCCCACGTACTGCGTGGCGACCTGGCCGTTGGCGATCAGCTGGGTGAGCACTTCGTCATTGGCGACAAAGCGGCCCTCGCCGTGGCTGATGGCGACGGTGTAGGGGTCGTCCAGGCTGCACTGCGACAGCCATGGGGAAAGGTTGGACGAGATGCGGGTGCGCACCAGGCGGCTCTGATGGCGACCGATGGTGTTGAACGTCAACGTGGGCGCATCGGGCGTGGCATCGACGATGTCGCCGTAGGGCACCAGGCCGAGCTTGATCAGGGCCTGGAAGCCGTTGCAGATGCCCAGCATCAGGCCATCGCGGGCCTTGAGCAGGTCGCGGACTGCCTCGGTGACCTCGGGAGCGCGGAAGAACGCCGTGATGAACTTGGCAGAGCCGTCGGGCTCGTCGCCGCCCGAGAAGCCGCCGGGGATCATGACGATCTGGCTTGCACGGATGCGGCGGGCAAGCTCGTGGGTGCTCTCGGCGACGGCCTCGGGCGTGAGGTTGTTGATCACGAAGGTGTCGGCTTCGGCACCGGCTGCGCGGAAGGCACGTGCGCTGTCGTACTCGCAGTTGGTGCCGGGGAACACGGGGATGATCACGCGCGGGCGGGCGATCTTGGCGCCGCCGTACACGTGGATATCCTTGGCGCGGAAGTCGATGGTCTCGACCTCGGGGGTCTCGCCGGCACTGCGGTAGGCAAAGACGCCCTCGATGCCGCTCTCCCAGGCCTCCTGGAGTTTGGCGAGCTCGATGACCTCGGAGCCGGTGTCGATGACATAGCCCTCGACGGTGATGCCCAGGGGCTCGACGACAACGCCGTCGGCGACCTCGGGCAGCTCGGCGTCCTCGGCGAGCTCGACGATAAAGCTGCCGTAGAGCGGGGTGAAGAGGCTCTCCACGTCTACATCCTCGGCAAGCTCGATACCGATCTGGTTACCGACGCACATCTTAAAGAGGCTCTCGGCGCCGCAGCCGTAGCCGGGCGTGGAGACGGCCAGGGCGTTGCCGTTGGCGGTGAGCGCCTCGACGGCGTCAAACGCGGCGAGCAGCTGCTGAGCGTCGGGACGGTAGTCCTCGCCATAGGTGGCGGGGGCGATGCGGACGACGCGGTGCGTGAGGCCCTTGAACTCGGGTGAGACGGCGCGGGCGGCCTTGCCCACGGCGACGGCGAAGCTGATCAGGGTCGGCGGGACGTTGAGCTCGCCGGTCTCGTCCTCAAACGAACCGCTCATGGAGTCCTTGCCGCCGATGGCGCCGGCACCCAGGTCGACCTGGGCCATGAGGGCGCCCAGGACGGCTGCCGTGGGCTTGCCCCAGCGCTCGGCCTCGGTGCGCAGACGCTCGAAGTACTCCTGGAAGGAGAGATAGGCGCGCTTGTGCTCAAAGCCGGCAGCCACGAGCTTGGCGATGGACTCGACCACGGACAGGTAGGCGCCCGCAAACTGGTCGGCCTCCATCAGATAGGGGTTGAAGCCCCATGCCATGGCACTCGCCGTGGTGGTCTCGCCGTCCACGGGGAACTTGGCGACCATGGCAGAGCTCGGGGTGAGCTGCGTCTTGCCGCCAAAGGGCATGAGCACGGTCGCGGCGCCGATGGTGGAGTCGAAGCGCTCGGAAAGGCCCTTGTTGGAAGCGACGTTGAGGTCGGTGACGAGCGAGGTCATGCGCTCGGCGAGCGTGGTGCCGGCCCAGCTGGGCTGCCACACGCTACGGGCGCACACGTGGGCGACCTGGTGCTTGGGTGCGCCGTTGGAGTTGAGGAACTCGCGGGACAGGTCGACGATGGCGACGCCGTTCCAGGCCATGCGCATGCGCGGCTCGGCGGTAACCTCGGCGATAACGGTAGCCTCCAGGTTTTCCTCGGCGGCGTAGCCCATGAACTCCTCGACGTCATCGTCGGCGACGGCGCAAGCCATGCGCTCCTGGGACTCGGAGATAGCGAGCTCGGTGCCGTCCAGGCCGTCGTACTTCTTGGTCACGGTATCAAGGTCGACATACAGGCCGTCGGCAAGCTCGCCCACGGCG
>CABUGR010000240.1 GCA_902491135.1 uncultured Collinsella sp.
ATCATTGCCGTTGCTTCTTCGGCAATGGTTATGCTGACGCGTGTGTCTGCCGCCTGCCGCGCCTGCTTGTGGGCCGCGCGCGAACAGGCGAGCTCCGCGACCATGGTCTCCACGATGCCCTGCATATAGACGTGTCCGCCTACGGTGCGGGCGCGGTCCTCGTTAATCCGGCGCAGCGTGTGGCAGATGGCAGACGTCGCTTCCTCGTGCCATGGCTCGGCAAACGCCTCAAAGATTCCCGCGAACTCGGTGGGATAGCGGTGCTCCAGTTCGTCAAAATATCCAGGCAAAAAGAGCACCGAGCGCGAGTGATAGAGCTCCCCCGCAAACAGCGGGCTTAATTCCTCGCCACAGTTATCTTGGATAAAGCTGCAAACGGCATTGTTTGGCCACGGTCCATGCAATGGTTTGAGGTTCGCGGGCGTTATGCCAGCCTCGGGCATGCATGTAAGTGTGGGCGCGCTGACCTCGCTCACGCAGGCATATGGCTCGGGTGTGTATTCGGCCAGGTGCATATCGTGCGTCGGGGTGATGAAATGCTCCATGACGATGCAGGCAGGGGAGAGGGGCATGATCCATGCGCGTCCGTGCGCCCGATCGTTTGCCACCTCGCCGGTAAAGACAGCGCCCTTGCCGGAAAGCTCCAGGCCAAACTGCTCAAACTGTGGTGCGTAGAGCTCGGTTATGTCGGTCGCTGCCCGCCGTATTTGCAAAAGCGTTCCTTTCCTTTGCAGAAACGTCCACGCCTGGCTTGATTGTGAGCCATGGCTAACACATCAATGATAAGTTCATTACGGTTAACTCTCAAGCCGTTAGAAAGGAATCTCATGGCAAAGGGATCAAAAAGGGAAGGTGGAGGCATCGGCGAGTTGCTCGCGTATGCCAGTGACCGTAAATTCCTAACGTATTTGGGCATGGCGCTCTCGGCGCTCTCGCAGCTGCTGAGCTTTGGCCCGTACGTGTGCATTTGGCTTGTCGCTCGCGACCTGATCGCCGTGGCACCTAACTGGAGCGAAGCCTGCGACATCGCGATGTATGGCTGGTGGGCCGTGGGGTTTGCGCTGGCAAGCATCGTAACTTATTTCGTGGGGCTCATGTGCACGCATCTGTCCGCGTTTCGCTGCGCGTCCAATATCCGTAAGGCTACGAGCGAGCACCTGCTCAAGTTGCCGCTCGGCTACTTCGACACGCATGCCACCGGCGAGCTGCGCCGCATTGTAGACGGGTGTGCCGCCTCCACCGAGACTTTGCTCGCACACATGCTGCCCGATATCGCAGGCGCCGTCGCCATGGTCGTGGGCTTGCTCGTGCTGCTTTTCGCCCTCGATTGGCGCTTGGGCGCGGCATGCCTCATCTCGGTGGCCATTTCGTTTGGCGCCATGGCCACCATGATGAGCGGCAAAGGCGCCGAGTTCATGAAGGCCTACATGGGAGCGCTGGTCAAGATGAACAAGACCGGCACCGAATACGTACGAGGCATCCCCGTGGTCAAGGTGTTTCAGCAGACGGTCTACTCCTTTAAGGCCTTCCACGATGCGATCGCCGAATATGCCGACATGGCACAAAGCTATGCGGGCACGTTCTGCCGAGGTCCGCAGGTACTCAACCTTACCGCGCTCAACGGCCTCGTGGCATTCTTTTTGCCGGTGGCGTTGCTGCTAGCTCCGGGCGAGACGGATTTTGCGCACTTTTTGGCCAACTTCACCTTCTACGCGATTTTTTCGGCCGTGGTGCCCACGGCCATGACCAAGCTTATGTTTGTGGGCGAGGCGTCTCAAATGAGTGCCGATTCGCTGGCGCGTATCCGAAGCATCATGGAGTCCGAGCAGCTCCCGGTGCCCGCTCAGCCTAAGCGTCCTGTTGGCAGCGATGTGCGCTTTGAGGACGTGAGCTTTACGTACGAGGGTGCCGAAGCACCTGCCGTTAGCCATGTGAGTTTCAGCGTTCCCGCTGGTAGCACCCTCGCCCTGGTGGGTCCTTCGGGTGGCGGTAAGTCAACCTGCGCAAGCCTGATCCCGCGTTTTTGGGATGTTTCCTCGGGTCGAGTGCTCGTAGGTGGTGTTGACGTTCGCGATATGGATCCGCACGAGCTTATGGACCAGGTCGCCTTCGTGTTCCAGACCAACCAGCTGTTCCGGCAAACACTTGCCGATAACGTGCGCGCCTCCAAGCCTGCGGCCACTGACGACGAAGTGCGTGCGGCCCTCTCCGCAGCTCAGTGCGACGACATTGTGGCCAAGCTCCCACAGGGCATCAATACCATGCTCGGTGCCGGCGGAGCATATCTTTCGGGCGGCGAGGTCCAGCGCGTGGCACTCGCCCGCGCGATCCTTAAAGACGCGCCTATCGTGGTGCTCGATGAGGCCACGGCGTTTGCCGATCCCGAGAACGAGACGCTCATCCAGCGCGCCTTTAGCAAGCTGGCGGCTGGTCGCACAGTCATTATGATTGCGCACCGACTCTCGACTGTAGTGGGCGCAGACCAAATCGTGGTGCTCAACCAGGGCAGCGTGCAGGAGTCGGGTACCCATGCCGAGTTGCTGTCCCAAGAGGGTCTGTATGCCAAGATGTGGGCCGAATACGAACAGGCCGCGAGCTGGAAAATCACTGCAGCGACCGCGGATGCCGCCGTCACGAAGGGAGGCGAGGCCTAAATGTTCGCCTCATTCCAAAAGAAGTATTTCCTATCCGATAAAGGCGTCGCCGGCGTAAAACGCGGCATTTTCTGGACCACGCTCACCAATCTCATTACCATGGCCGGCATGGGCTTTTTATTCCTGGTTATGGCCGGCTTTGTCGAGCATCTCGCCAGCGGGGCTGACCTGCCGGAT